>JBCDKV010000717.1:0-2957 GCA_038746215.1 Bacteroidota bacterium
ACTAGAAAAATCACGCGCGCAGTAGCCAAGATTGGATTGGGGCTGCAGGATAAGCTCTATTTAGGAAATATGGATGCCAAGCGTGACTGGGGACATGCCAAGGACTACGTGAACTGTATGTGGAAAATACTGCAACAGGACAAAGCAGAAGACTGGGTCATTGCCACTGGCGTCACGACTTCAGTACGAGATTTTGTGCGAGCGGCTTTTGACGAAATTGGAGTAGCACTGGAATTTAAAGGTACTGGTGAAGCCGAAGTAGGTGTGGTAGTTTCTTCTACGAATCCAGACTATTTGCTCGCAATAGGCAAAGAAGTCGTAGCTGTCGATCCGAGGTATTACCGCCCGACAGAAGTAGAACTACTCATCGGTGATCCAACCAAAGCTAAAGAGCAATTAGGCTGGGAGCCGAAATACGATCTGGCAGCTTTAGTAAGTGAAATGGTACAATCTGATATTGAATTGTTTAGAAAAGATCAATTGCTGAAAGAAGCAGGTTTTGTGATTAAAAATGAATATGAATAACGGTTAGCTTCTAGCTCTTAGCTTTTGGCTATTAGCCTGTGTCGAGCAGAAATTACAGTTGTCTAAGTGAAAAAACAGATTTAAGAGGTCAGAAATTAGACGGAAAACACTCATTATCAGTTTTTGCATAAATTTAAGTGTGGATTAATATACTACTGGACATGTTTAATTTTCAACACATAGTCTTATAGCTCTAAAGTACAAGTGCAAATATCAAGTGCAAGTTCAAAAAGTGACAGGGACAAAACTTTGTTTTTCTTGTAAACTTTCACAAGCACGTAGTATATAGAAAAACACAGATATTGTACCCTGATTTTGAGCAAATTATCTTAGTCTTCTTAGTGCCTTAGTGGTTTGTTTTGCCCCAATGTCCAGTAGTTAGTGGATTAATTTAGCAGCATTACTTACTCCCCTTCATCTATAATGCTCAATCAAAGCCAACTGTTAACAGCCAATAGCTAATCGCTTTAAAGCCTTTTAGTACCAAACACAAATGAATAAAACAGATAAAATTTACATCGCAGGACACCGAGGTATGGTGGGTTCTGCTATTTTGAGGAAACTAAAGTCCGAAGGTTTTGAAAATTTCGTTTATCGTACGTCTGCCGAACTAGATTTGCGAAACCAAGCTGCCGTACAAGCTTTCTTCAAAGCGGAACGACCTGCTTATGTCTTCTTAGCTGCTGCAAAAGTAGGCGGCATATTGGCAAACAATACTTATCGTGGCGAATTTATCTACGATAATTTGATGATGCAAAACAATGTCATTCATGCCTCCTATCAGCAGGGGGTACAGAAGCTGATGTTTTTGGGTTCTTCTTGTATCTATCCAAAATTAGCAGCACAGCCACTTCGAGAAGATGCCCTACTAACTGGTCTGTTAGAGCCGACTAATGAGCCTTACGCCATTGCCAAAATTGCGGGTATCAAATTGTGTGATGCTTACCGAGCGCAATACGGCTGCAATTTCATATCAGTCATGCCCACGAATCTTTATGGACCAAATGATAATTACGACTTAGAGAAATCGCATGTGCTTCCAGCTTTGATCCGCAAGTTTCACGAAGCGAAAAAGACGCAGCAGCCTTCGGTGGTAATGTGGGGAACAGGCACACCAAAGCGAGAATTTTTGCACGTGGATGATTTGGCAGATGCTTGCTATTATTTAATGCAAACTTACAGCGAAGCAGGGCTGGTGAATATTGGAGTAGGGGAGGATATTGCCATAAAAAACTTGGCTTTATTGGTGAAAAAAATCGTAGGCTACGAAGGCAATATTGAGCATGATTTGAGTAAACCCGACGGGACGCCTCGCAAACTCATGGATGTCTCCAAACTCAATGCGGCTGGCTGGAAAGCAAGTATTGGCTTGGAAGACGGTATTCGCGCTGTATACGAAGGTTTGAAAACTGCGGATTGGTACTAGCCGTAACAATTGCGTGTTTATCTTCGTAATAAATCAGATTGAGCAGGTAAAAAATGAGGTAATTGTAGAGAAACTTCCTCTGTTCAAACAATTCAATAAAGCTTAGCTTCTAACGATTGCAATAAGTAAAAAGACACATGAAATGAAATACACCAAACAAAAAATGACTTCAGCTAAAAATGACATATTACTCAAATATGTCATTTTTAGTTTTTGCCTATTTCACTTTTCGTACAGTCAAGGGCAATTGACCAATATTCCCTTGAATAAATCCTTCATAGATTACTTTGCGCAGCCACTCGCAAATCAGCCACACAGCGCAATTCAGTCTTACAATCCGTTTGAAGCAAGAGCGGTAGTGGATTCTGTTCAACGGTCTTTTTACATTGATAATAATTTCACACAGACATGGTTAGGAAGAAAACTCCTCAACGAAAATATGGCACAGGTCAAAGGCGAAGATTATCAATTTATATTCAATCCATTATTTGATCTTAGATTAGCGAGAGAAAACGGGAGCGATGAGTTGCTGTTTCATAATATGCGTGGGCTGCAGGTGGGCGCAAGTTTGGGCGAAAAATTTATGATCTATTCTGATTTTTACGAAAACCTGCATCGCTTTCCGAGCTATATTGATCAGTACATCGAAAACAATGCCGTTGTGCCAGGGCAAGGTATCCCTAAACGTGGAACGCAATCCGAAGATTTCGCTTACGTCAATGGACATTTCGATTTTCAGGCAAGTAAATTTTTGAATCTTCGTTTCGGCTACGGTAAAAATTTCATTGGCGAAGGTTATCGTTCGCTGCTTTTATCCGACAATAGTTTCAACTATCCCTACCTGCGCATGATTACTTCTTTTTGGAAGATCAAATACGTCAATTTGTTTGCGCAGATGACGGATATCAATATTTTGACGCCCAATGGAATCTACGGCAGAAAGTATGTCACTTCGCATTACCTATCAGCGGAAGTGCTACCCAAATTGACGTTATCACTCTTTGAA
>JBCDKV010000718.1:0-2957 GCA_038746215.1 Bacteroidota bacterium
AATTGTTTTGCGCCATTAGATCAGCAGCGAATGGGTTCGTACAATTATCGAGGAACACTCAACATGCTCGATCAAATCATAGTGTCTAGCAGCTTAATGAATTCGGAGCAGCTACACGTCCAGCATCCTAATATCTACCGAGCAGCATGGATGATCTATCGGCATGATCGCTTTGGTGAAATGCCAAATCGCACCTACGGCGGCCCGAATTATTATGGTGGGACAAGCGATCATTTCCCAGTCTATGTAGATTTAGTGAAGTAAGCGGGAGGCTACTAGGTGTTTTTGATTTTTAGCACATGCTCTAAACAGCTACTAGTGAGTGTTTTTTGATGGGAAAACTCATTTTCGATTTGACTGTTGTTATCTTGAATCTCCAAACAAGCACAAACAAAAAAACCCTTACTCACAGGAGTAAGGGTCTCTAACCCAAACAAATAAACACAAAAACTACTTTTTAAGTATTATTACAAAGATAACCTTCATTCACTTAATAATCAATAGCGTATAAAACTATTTTGTGACTATATTTAACCAGTACATAAATTAGCAATGGACTGATTTACAGCTATATAGTTGACATATTTGTGATAAATTCAATCAGAATATTGTAAAATAATATTTGAGACTTTACGTAATGTTCCAATTTTTGGAATATAAATACTAGAAAACCGAGTACGTCTGCTTACCCGAAAGACGCTATTTCCTATAACTTTCATACCCAACCGCAGCCAACTTTTCGTACTTTAGGGCTACGCTCACTTTCAGTCCTTCTTTGTACGCCAGCATCCTCATTTGCACGCCTCCGTCCTGTGTACCAATAATTTGTGCTGCCAACAAGCCTGCATTTTTTGCCGCATTCAGGGCAACCGTTGCCACTGGAACACCATTCGGCATCTGCAAAATAGAGAGCATAGAATCCCAACCATCAATCGAATTGGAAGACTTAATGGGAACACCAATGACAGGTAGCGGAGAAAGGGAAGCGACCATGCCAGGCAAATGAGCTGCACCACCTGCACCTGCTATAATCACTTTTATCCCTCGTTTGTGTGCATTTTTGGCAAACTCAAACATCCGTTCAGGGGTGCGATGTGCAGAGACGATTGTTAGCTCAAAAGCGATGTCAAGTTCTTTTAGGATGTCTGCGGCTTGACGCATGATAGGTAAATCAGAATCTGATCCCATGATAATGCTAATTAATGTTTTGCTTTGCTCCATAATTCTAAATTTCTTTGTGTACTCCATTTGGGATAAAAAAGTATACTTCCCTTTTTTGTTGATTTTTTGGAGATGTTTGTCTACTTGCTTGACATTACTTCTATCCAAAAAATCTCCCAAAGTTAAAATTTTTACGAAGTAAAAATTTTCATTTCTGCCCGAAAGCCCCTTTGAAAACGAAATAATAATGCCAAGTGAGCAGATAAATTTGTCTACTGCTTTTTCTACAATATGAAAGATGCCTACAATAGGAATAAGTTCACCCCTTATATGCGTTCATTATAGCCAATTATTACTACTGACAGATTTTTGGAAGTCGTAAAGTATAGTAAGGCAATCGCAAGAAAATTTTTTCTGTTTATGATGTTGATATGTTTATTTGTTTAACTGGTAATCATTGACCAGAAAAGCAAAATCAAAGGAATCTGTGCAATAAACAGATCAACAATTCAACGAATAAACAAAGTCTAGCTTTTAGCGATTGCCATATAAAGTATAGTGTTCAAGATTGAAGTAAAAGGCTATAATATTTATCTTTGCGCCTCAAAAATGAGACGTATGAATCGCTTGCAACGACTATTTGCAGAGAAAGATAGCCAAATCCTCAACATTTACTTTACGGCGGGTTTCCCTAAATTGGAAGATACTGCGACCATCATTCAGCACTTAGCCGAAGCGGGTGTCGATCTAATCGAGGTAGGGATTCCTTACTCTGATCCCTTAGCGGATGGACCAACCATACAACAAAGTGGGCAGCGAGCCATCGAAAATGGGATGACCCTAGAGGTGTTGTTTCAACAGCTCGCAGCAGTAAGAGCGCAGATCGAAGTACCCTTAGTCCTGATGGGCTATTTCAATCAGGTGATGCAATACGGCGAGCAAAAATTCATAGATGCTTGCGTGGCGGCAAAAGTAGACGGTCTGATCTTACCCGATTTGCCCGTCCACGAGTACGAAACTTTTTACAAAACCGCTATTGAAGCCGCAGGTTTGAAAGTCAGCTTTCTCATTACCCCGCAGACGAGTGAAGAGCGTATCCAGCAAATTGATACCCTGAGCGATAGCTTTATTTACATGGTCTCCAATGCTGCTATTACGGGAGCAAAAAAGGACATCAGCGACCAGCAAATTGCCTATTTTGAGCGCATCAACAACTTGCAACTCAACAATCCACGCTTAATCGGATTTGGCATTTCTAATCACGAAACTTTTTCCACCGCCTGTCAATACGCCAGAGGAGCAATCATCGGTAGTGCCTTCATTAGAATGTTGGAGCGATCCAATGATTTAGAAAAAGACATTCATCAATTTGTTCGCAGCATCAGACTGGGCTAAAAAATCATCTTATGGACTTATCAAGCATACAGGAATATTTGACTTGGGAAAAAGTTGCTCCCTTTGTTCAGAGTTTAGCGATTGCCATTTTTTCCATTATTTTTGGACTCTGGGTCATTAGAAACATCATTGTGATCCTGCGCAAGTCTTTGGAGCGTTCCAAGATCGGTGCAGATATTGTCCCCTTCCTTGTCTCCATTGCCGATGCTGCTTTAAAGATACTGTTGGTGTTCACCGTGGCGGGCATTGTCGGTATAGAGACCACTTCTTTTGTTGCGGTGGTTGGCGCATTGGCTTTTGCCGTTGGTATGGCTTTGCAAGGCAGCTTGAGCAACTTTGCGGCGGGTATCATCGTGCTGCTTTTCCGACCTTACAAAGTGGGCGATTGGATTGAATTGGAC
>JBCDKV010000719.1:0-2955 GCA_038746215.1 Bacteroidota bacterium
AAGCGCAAAATTAATTGTACCAATCACCAATTCAAACGGGTGCATCTCAAAATGTCGCTTTGTTGATTAAAGGGCGAATTTTCGTTTGCATTCCATGCAGTCGCATCCGAAAATCTACAAAGGAGGATTCTCGGATGCTCCAAGGGTTTTTTAAGGGCAAGAAGCGTTAACGTTTTAACGCTTCTTGACCTTAAAATCCCCCTAGCAGAAAGTTTTTCACCTTTGAAAAAAACTTTCTGCGACATTTTGAGATGCGCCCATTCAAACAATCTATGTACCTTTACGTTTTTCTGACCGATTCAAGAACTCAACAGCTCCAACAATTTATTACAGATATTTATAAACACACACGATTGTTTTTAAAAGTTACAGCAGTTCAATTTTATATGAAATCACTCTTTACCTTCTTATTCCTCTCCATCAACCTTTTCTTAATAGCTCAAAATGGCACGATTCGGGGCAATGTATACGACAAAGAAACGGGCGACCCCATCATCTACGCCAATGTCATTCTTGCGGGAACAAACCTAGGTGGTAATACCGATTTGGACGGTTTTTTTTCCATTACCAATGTCCCAGCAGGGACTTATGATATTGTCATTACTTATATCGGCTACGACAGTACGGCGGTCAATGTGAGCGTTAGGGAAAAAGGCATCACTTACCAACAAATTTACTTGCAGGAGCAAACGCTAGAATTAAATACCGTCAATATTTCGGCGCGTAGAGAACAGGCGCGATCCGATGTGCAAGTTTCCAAGTTGACGGTCACGGCGGAGCAAATGAAAGCACTACCTTCCATTGGTGGTGTTGCTGACATCGCACAGTATTTGCCCGTACTGCCAGGGATTATCTCCACGGGCGATCAAGGTGGTCAGTTATACATACGAGGTGGTTCGCCTATCCAAAATAAGATATTACTTGATGGTATGACCATTTACAATCCGTTTCACTCGCTTGGTTTCTTCTCCGTTTTTGAAACAGAAACCATCAAAAGTGTAGATGTACTGACGGGTGGTTTCAATGCGGAATACGGCGGAAGGATTTCTGCTGTCGTAGACATCAAAACACGGGAAGGCAACAAAAAAAATTACGGTGGAGTGGTCTCCGCCAATCCCTTTCAATCCAAAGTTTTGATCGAAGGACCACTGCAAAAACTGAAAGAGCAGGGCGGTGGTAGTTCTTCTTTTATCCTGACCGCTAAACGTTCCTATATCGACCAAACTGCTCAGACGCTTTACAACTATCCGCCTATTGATTCTATAGGATTACCCTACAACTTCACAGATTTCTACGGTAAACTCTCTTTCGTGTCTGGCAATGGTAGCAAAGTGAATTTTTTCGGCTTCAACTTTATAGACAATGTCAACTTTGAAGGTGTGGCTGATTTGAATTGGTTGACGCGAGGTGGTGGTGCCAATTTTACGCTTATTCCACCCAGTTCTAAGGTCGTTATTGACGGAACAGTAGGTTTTTCCGATTATGATATCGGACTGCAAGAATCCGACGGTAATCCTCGCGAAAGTAGCATCACCGACTATTTTATTCGATTAAACTTTACCAACTTCGGAAATAACAACGAGGTACAATATGGCTTTATCTTCAATGGGATCAATACGGATTTCATCTTCAGAAATTTCGTAGGCAATACGATTCAGCAACGCGATTTCACGACGGAATTGGCGGGCTATTTGAAGTATAAGCAAAAGTGGAATAAGATTGTATTAGAACCCAGTGTACGATTGCAAGTGTATGCTTCCCAATCGAGGGCAAGAATAGAACCTAGAATTGGCTTTAAATACAATGCTACCGATGCGCTGCGCTTCAAATTAGCAGCTGGTGTGTATTCGCAGAATTTAGTAAGTTCTGTCAATGAGAGAGATGTCGTCAATCTTTTTGTAGGTTTCCTAGCTGGACCAGAAGAAACTATTTTTGTGCCAGGCACGAGAGAACCAACGGATGATCGCCTGCAAAAAGCGAATCACGTCATCGGTGGGGTGGAAATTGATTTGAGCGATGCGATGAGCTTGAATGTGGAAGGCTATTTCAAAGACTTCACCCAACTTATCAATGTCAACAGAAATAAATTGAGTGAAGCCGACCCGAATTTTGCTACTGAAACGGGCGAGGCTTATGGGGTAGATTTTTCACTGCGCTACGAGTTGCCGAATCTATACGTGTGGGCGACTTATTCGCACGGCTACGTCAATCGGGATGATGGTGAGCAGATTTACCCCACCGTTTTTGATCGTCGCCACAATGTCAACTTCCTGACGACCTACAATTTTGGTGGTGGCAAACTCTGGGAAGCTAGTTTGAGATGGAATTTAGGCTCCGGATTTCCATTTACGCTCACACAAGGCTTCTATTCCCTCTACGATTTCCAAGACGGTATACAGACGGATGCGCTCACTGAAAATGCTGAATTGGGTGTCCTCTTTTCAGAGAATCGCAACGACGGGCGATTGCCTTACTATCACCGTTTGGATGTTTCGCTGAAGCGCACCATCGAATTTAGTCGTTCGACGAAGCTAGAAGTAGTCGCTAGTGTCACCAATCTTTACAATCGCAACAACATCTTTTTCTTTGATCGAGTGCGCTATGATCGTGTCGATCAGTTGCCCATTTTACCTAGTTTGGGATTAAATTTTAGCTTCTAAGCAGGTAGAAATTATACAAGCGTCATAATTTTAGTAAGCTATTGTTTTGCCATTACTTAATATGAAAGTCTTCAAAATCCTTGTACAGCCTTGGCTACGGAACTATTTTAAGTGTTGTTAGATCAGAAAATAGCCGTATGCGAAGTCTTGGAAAATACTCTAGATTAATCCTAGTAAAGCTCTCGGGATCGCCCAACAGGTATGCCTAGAGGTTTTTTATGGACGGAAACACAAATTATCAGTTATTTTTCTCAGAAAAAATAACTGATAATTTGTGTTTCCGTCCGAAGAGAAT
>JBCDKV010000720.1:0-2953 GCA_038746215.1 Bacteroidota bacterium
ACACAGAGTGAAGGCATGGCACCCTATTTCCGGGCAGAGCTCGCAAAGGATGTGAGAAGAATATTGCGTGAGGTTGAAACATCAGACGGCGATGGTTATGATTTATACAAAGATGGTTTGAAAATCTATACAACCATCCATCCAGAGATGCAGCGTATCGCGGAGCAAGAAATGGCAAAGCATATGAAGCAGTTGCAAGCCAAATTTGCTAAGCATTGGAATGGCTTTTACAAAGATCCTTGGACGTACAAAACCAGAGAGACAACGGATCGAGAAATGGAGATTCGGGAAGAGACCTTGACCAGAATGATACGCTCTTCGGAACGCTACCAAAAAATGCGTCCTACCTATTTGGACGAAGTGGTGCAAACGCTGTCCTCTACCATTAAAGACTTACGAATTAGGGATGTGGATGTAGATCGTATTTTGAAAGCAGAAAAAGATAAGACCTATATCAATGACTTGCTGCGAGGCAATATGATTAGTGAAAAAATGGCAAGTCAGTATCGAAAAGTCCTGCGCCATCCCAATTACGATGGTTTGAAAGAGCAGTGGAATACTTTGCAAGCCGCAACGGAAAAAGTATTCAGCGAAAAGGCAAAAATGCGAGTCTTTGCCTTCAATAAGGATATGGAAAAAGACACGATGATGTCACCGCTGGATTCCATTAAATACCACCAAATGTTTTTGCAAATTGGCTCAATGGCAGTTGATCCTATGACGGGCTATGTGAAGACTTGGGTGGGTGGCATCAACCATAGATACTTTAAATTTGACCACGTGCGTTCGCGGCGGCAAGTAGGTTCTACTTTTAAGCCTTTCGTCTATGCAACGGCTATTGATCGTAAAGGATTTTCACCTTGTTTCCCAGTCAATGATCGTCCGTACAGTATTCATCCTGGCGAAAGTAGTTTTTATCTACAAGACGAGTGGATGCCTTCCAATTCGGACAATAAATTCACTTATCAAGATTATACTTTACGCGATGCGCTTCGCCGTTCTAAGAATTCCGTTACCGTTTATTTAATGAAAGAAATTGGCTCGGTCGGTCCAGTTATTGATATTATTGATCGCATGGGTATAGATACGGAGTCGAAATATCCAAACGGGCAGTATATCGTGCCACGGGTGCCGTCTATTGCATTAGGATCAGCCGATTTGACGGTACAAGAAATGACGGGTGCTTACACGACTTTCGCCAATAATGGGTATTATAGCGAGCCGACTTATATCCTAAAAATAGAAGACAAAAACGGACGTGAGCTTTATAGTGCCATGCCCAAATTCGAAGAAGTCCTCAACCCTAGATATAATTATGTGATGCTAGAGCTATTGAAATACGTCAATGCTATGGCGAGGGGTTTCTATGAAATCAAGACACCCAATGGCGGAAAAACAGGTACGACTAATGATAATGTGGATGGTTGGTATATGGGTATCACGCCTAATTTGGTGATGGGGACTTGGGTCGGTGGCGACCAAAAATGGATTAGTTTCCGCGACAACCAAGGACAGGGTGCTACCCTAGCGCGACCATTTTTTAGGGATTTCATGCTAGCATTAGAAAAGAGTGAAACCATCAAATGGGATACGGAAGCACAGTTCAAAAGACCTTCGGGCGATATTGGTATTGAGTTAAACTGCGCCGCTTATCAAAACGTCAGTACCGATGGTGCTTTCGATGAATCTGGTGGCTCTATTTACGATGATGGCTTCGGAGATGAACTAGATTTTGATTTACCTGTTAAGGATAGCTCGGCGGTAAATTAGAGCTTGTTTGAAGCAGGATTGAACTGTAAATCAGTAGCTTATGGTTTTGGGGAAGAAAATAATTGGGATTTTATCGAGATAAATGAGCTATTATTTTCAAAGCCAAGTTCATAAGATATTGGTTTACAGGAAAATAATGCTCCAAACAAGCTCTTAGGTGCAGGTGTAAGTGCAACAGATAGTTTATTCGACCTTTCAGAAGGGTATACACTTTCGAGATTTCGTTAAGTCGCATCCAAAGGGTTCTTAGGGGTGAAAAACATACGTTAAGAAAATAAAATATAAATGAAACCATTTCAAATTAATATTGTCAACGGTATTGTCCTGATTGCTATGGGGTTGTGGGGCTATTTTTCAGCAGGCGCAGATGCGTCTAAAACGGCGCTCATTCCCGTTGCCTTCGGCGTCATCTTTCTAGTCTTGACCCCCATGTTCCAAAAAGAAAATAAGGTAGTTGCGCATATCGTAGTTTTATTGACGTTTTTGCTCATACTCGCCTTATTCATGCCACTAAAAGCTAGAATTGGGGATGGCGACACGGCGGGTATCATGCGAGTAGGTGTGATGATTGTGTCTTCCATCATTGCGATGGCGATCTATATTAAGAGCTTTATAGATGTGCGTAAGGCGCGGAATGCTTAAAATGGCGTTTATACTGCAACCGGGATAGAAAAGTGCTTTTATTTTTGAAAAAGATAAATTTTGCTCACATCATTTACCTCTAATTTTAGGGGTAAGTTTTGATATGTTTTATAAAAATATATCGCTACATAATATTTGTACTTGGCAGTTATTATTTAGCTATATGCGAAGTTTTGAGTAGTACTTGAAGTAAGTTCTAGTGAAGTTCTTAGATCGCTCAACAAGTATGACCAAAGTTTTTTATGGACGGAAACACAAATGCTCAGCTATTTTTTGGAAAAAATAGCTGAGCATTTGTGTTTCCGTCCGAAGAGACTTACGAAGCATACCAGTTGCGCGATTTCCTTGGATTAACTCAGTGCTTCATTCAAGTGAGACATAAAGAAAAATGAGAAGCCCCACTGCCTACCAACAAAACAAATCAACGTGCAAATTAATACGAATTTTTTAGTTTTCTGCTGCTTGCTATTTCTGTTGCAAGCTTGTTTACCTCCTGATACGGAGGATTTGACAGATGTGAATATGGATTTGAGCGATCCCG
>JBCDKV010000721.1:0-2947 GCA_038746215.1 Bacteroidota bacterium
ACATCATTTACCGCTAAATTTAGGGGTAAGTTTTCGCTGAGGAGGAGGTCGACACCTCCTCAGCGAATCAAGGTTTTTCAAGGACAAAGAAGCGATTCTCGCTGAAAAAACCTTGATCAAATTTGGCAGGCTCAATGCCGCCAAATTTGAAAGTACACCTAATCGCTTGTATTTGAAAATGTCAAGAGAACAAAATGCACTTTTTTATCCCAAACGGAGTATATCTCTTGGACAAAACAACATCATTTCTATCCAAAGGGACTTTTGAAAAAACAAAGTTAATAACAGCAGACCTATTTTTCTACGATTTCCAAAGCACTTTTTTCATAACTTTGTGCTTCTTTTTTGTTTAATAGCTGGACAAAACACATAAAGCATATGCAAATCGTCAAGCCTTACCAATTAAAGCACAAAGTTCGACTCGTCACCGCAGGTTCTTTATTCGATGGACACGATGCCGCCATCAACATCATGCGTCGGATTTTACAATCCACGGGAGCAGAGATCATTCATTTGGGACATAATCGTTCGGTGGAAGAAATCGTGAACACCGCTATACAAGAGGACGTGCAAGGTATCGCGATCACTTCCTACCAAGGCGGACATAATGAGTATTTTAAATACATGTACGATTTGCTGAAAGCGCAAGGTGCAGAACACATCAAAATCTTTGGCGGCGGCGGCGGAACGATCTTACCCTCCGAAATCGAATCTTTGCACGACTACGGCATTACCCGCATTTACTCCCCCGACGATGGACGCGAAATGGGATTACAAGGCATGATAAATGATGTATTACAACAATGTGATTTTCCAATTGGGCAACACCTCAATGGCGAGCTGACACACTTCAAGGAGCAAGATAAGAAATCTATCGCTCGCCTCATCACCGCTTTAGAAAATTTCCCAAACGACAATAATGCTTCGCTTCAACAATTCAGTGATTCAAACACCCAACAATCAGATATTCCTGTATTGGGCATTACAGGAACGGGCGGTGCTGGAAAATCGAGTTTAGTGGACGAAATCATTCGACGTTTTCTACGAAATTATCCAGAAAAAAGCATTGCGATCATTTCAGTCGATCCTTCCAAACGCAAGACAGGTGGTGCCTTGCTCGGCGACCGTATTCGTATGAATGCCGTGAATCACGAACGGGTGTACATGCGTTCCTTGGCGACACGACAATCGAATCTATCGGTTTCCAAACACATTGGCGGTGCAGTTAATATCCTGAAAACAGCGGGCTATGATTTAATCATCTTGGAGACTTCGGGCATTGGTCAGTCGGATACTCAAATCGTCGATCATTCCGATGTATCGCTCTACGTGATGACCCCAGAATACGGAGCGGCTACCCAATTGGAGAAAATTGATATGCTCGATTTTGCGGACATCGTAGCGATCAATAAATTCGATAAAAGAGGCTCTTTGGATGCTTTGCGAGACGTCAAAAAACAATATCAGCGCAACCATAATCTATGGAGTCAGCCTACGGACGAAATGCCCGTCTACGGTACGATTGCCTCCCAATTTAATGATGTTGGGACCAACCAATTGTTCTATGCTTTGATGCAAAAAGTAGCTCAAAAAACAGAAAACGAAGCCTTTGCTCAATTGGAAACACCACAAGCGGGCGAAAGTGAGAAAATCTATATCATTCCTCCCAAACGGGTGCGCTACCTCTCCGAAATTGCAGAAAATAATCGACGCTACGATCAAGCAGTGGAGCAACAAGCAGCAACTGCCCGAAAGTTATTTGCGCTAGCAGAGAGCAAAAAAATCCTAGCAGATAGCACAGCAGCAGACCTCCTGCAAGCCAAATACGACGACCTTCAACAAGACCTAACCAGAGAAAATAAGGAGTTGCTAGCACAATGGGAAGATTTGAAAAAAGCTTATGCTGCCGATGAGTTCATTTATCACGTCCGCAAACGCGAGATTAGAGTGCCGACTTACACGACTTCGCTGTCGCATTCGCGTATTCCGAGGGTGGTGTTGCCCAAATACGAAGATTGGGGCGAAATTTTGCGCTGGAGTCGGCAGGAAAATGTGCCAGGGCGTTTTCCGTTTACAGCGGGTGTTTTTCCATTCAAGCGCAAAGGTGAAGACCCTACCCGAATGTTTGCGGGCGAAGGCGCACCTGAACGCACCAATCGTCGTTTCCACTACCTCTCTTTGGGGATGCCTGCCAATCGTCTATCTACCGCTTTTGACTCTGTGACGCTCTACGGAGAAGACCCCGATCATCGACCCGACATCTATGGAAAAGTAGGTAATTCGGGTGTGAATGTCAGTTCGCTGAACGATGCTAAAAAGCTCTATTCGGGCTTTGATTTGTGCAATCCCAAAACCTCTGTTTCTATGACCATCAATGGGCCAGCAGCCACAGTTTGCGCCTTTTTTATGAACGCAGCCATCGACCAACAATGTGAGCTATACATTAAGGAGAATGGTTTAGAGCATTTAGTAAAAGCGGCTTTCAAGAAGCATTATGATGACAAAGGCATAGCACGACCGACTTACCACGGTGCTATTCCAGAAGGAAATGATGGTCTAGGCTTAATGCTACTAGGTTTGACAGGTGATCAAGTGCTAGAAGCAGATACTTACCAACAACTAAAAGCCAAAGCCCTAAACGCCGTCCGTGGAACGGTGCAAGCCGATATTTTGAAGGAAGACCAAGCACAAAACACCTGTATCTTTTCCACTGATTTTTCGCTAAAACTGATGGGAGATGTACAGGAGTATTTCACCCACAATAAGGTCAAAAATTTCTATTCTGTTTCCATTTCTGGCTATCACATTGCCGAAGCAGGTGCAAATCCGATTACACAATTATCATTCACGCTGGCAAATGGCTTCACCTTTGTGGAGTACTATTTATCGCGAGGCATGAACATTGATGATTTTGCGCCCAACTTATCTTTCTTTTTCTCCAATGGCG
>JBCDKV010000722.1:0-2932 GCA_038746215.1 Bacteroidota bacterium
CGAAAAGGAGCTAATGCCTCCATGGTCACGACCCAAGCGGAAATAGAAGAAGCAAAATTTTTGCCCAAAAAAGGTCCAAGTGGAACGTACTCCCATCGCTGAATATCCCTAGCAGACCAATCGTTGAGTAATACCATACCAAAAATATGATCCATTGCATCCTGACTCGCAATGGTATCGCCTAGTCGCGTTGCTTTACCAATGATAAATGCCATTTCCAGCTCAAAGTCCAGCTTATCCGTAGCTTGATAAATGGGTTGAGTGGCGGCTTGGGGAAGTACCTGTCCACAAGGACGATGAACGGGCTGACCACTAACAATGATGGAAGACGAGCGACCGTGATAACCCACGGGAAGGTGTCGCCAATTGGGTAAGAGCGCATTTTTAGGATCACGAAACATTTTTCCAACGTTCGTAGCGTGTTCTATGCTAGCATAAAAATCGGTATAGTCCCCCACGCGAACGGGCAAGTGCATTGTGGCTTCCGATTGCAAGACAAAAAGCTCTGCCTGTCCAGCAAGCGGCGAATCTTTGGTTTGTAGCCATTGCTGAATATCCGTTCTCACCTTGTTCGTGATCGGTTTTCCGAGTGCGATGAAATCATTCAGTACCTCCTGTTCTAGCACACTGGTATCAAAATCAAAAACCCCCAAACGTGCTACTGCTACCAAATCCAGAATGTGATTGCCGATAGCTACCCCAACGCGCTTCGACCGTGTCGGTGTGGAAAAAATTCCAAACGGAATATTGTGAATGGAAAAATCCGAGTCTGCTGGAATATTAATCATCGCTAGTACTTTTACAAATTTCAGGCAACAGCATACAAAAACTAATGTGCTAGCCAAGATTTATAGTACTTACCATCATCAATTTGCAAAGCTGCCTTAGTCAACTGCAGTGGTCGAAAAGTATCAATCATCACTGCGAGTTCTGCTGTTTCTTTTTTACCGATGCTAGCCTCATAAGTGCCAGGATGCGGTCCGTGTGGAATACCCGCTGGATGTAGTGAAATATGACCTGGCGCAATGCCCGTTCTGCTCATAAAATCACCATCTACATAATAAAGCATCTCATCAGAGTCTATATTTGAGTGATGATAAGGTGCTGGAATGGACTTGGGATGATAGTCGTAAAGCCTTGGACAAAAAGAGCAGATGACAAAAGCCTTCGTCTCGAAGGTTTGGTGTACAGGTGGTGGCTGGTGCACGCGTCCAGTGATGGGTTCAAAATTGTGGATGGAAAAACCATAAGGATAGTTGTAGCCATCCCAACCAACCACATCGAAGGGATGCGAAGCGTAAAGCATGTCATAAATGACATTTTGCTTCTTCACTTTAATCAAAAAATCGCCTGCCTCATCGTGGGTTTCTAGCTGCTCGGGCAGTTTATAATCTCGCTCACAAAAAGGCGAATGCTCTAGCAATTGTCCAAACCAGTTGCGGTAGCGTTTTGGCGTATAAACGGGATGGAAAGATTCCGCATAAAGGATGCGATTATCTGTATCGTCGAACTCCATTTGGTAGATGGTCCCACGCGGAATAATCAAGTAATCGCCGTACTCAAATTGGATGCTACCAAATAAAGATTTCAGTCTACCTGTCCCCTTATGAATGAATAAAACCTCATCTGCATCCGCATTTTTGAAAAAATAAGTAGACATCGACTGGCGAGGAGCAGCTACTCCAATGTGTACATCTTGATTGGTGAGTAAGACCGTTCTAGCATCGAAATAGTCCTCCTGAGCAGGGACGTCAAAACTAATGAGCTTACGACTCGTCAAATTTTTGGCTACGGCAATATCGGGCTTTACATCTGTTTGCCCCAATATTTCTTTTACCATAGTGGGACGACGCAAATGGTACAACAAAGCCGACATGCCATCAAACCCAATCGTACCAAACAACTGCTCGTAGTACAGACTGCCGTCTGCTTTTCTGAATTGTGTATGTCTTTTGGGCGGAATATTTCCAAGTCTATGATAAATAGGCATAATTGTGTTTTACTGGACGTTCTTGAAAAAGCTTACGCACACCTTTTGTACGATTATGAGAAGTTTTCTTGACAATTTTACCCGCTCACTTGATATTATCCTTTGAAGACAAAATAAAAAATTCCTTTTTCATTTTGTTTTCAATAGACCCTTCGGAAGGAAACACAAATTTTTTCTGAAAAATTTGTGTTTCCGTCCATAAAAACCCTTCAAGCATACTTGTTGCGCGATCTCAGAGGCTTCACTAGGACTTACTTCAGTGTTGCTTAGAACTTCGTGTACGATTGCACAAAAATTAGCAATTTGAGAACAAAGATGTCAACTACTTTTACAATCCAAATAAACATGTCGTTTTCTTGTTAATACCTTCTAATCTAACCCAGGATACGACATATCCAAAGCTTCCATGGCTTCCACGATGGTTTTGCTCACCAAATAATCGCGATACCAACGGCTATCTACTGGAATAATGTGCCAAGGAATAGTGCTACCATTCAAGACATCTTGATAGCACTGCATATATTTATCCCAGTGTTTGCGTTGCTCCCAGTCGCCATCATTGTGCTTCCAATTTTTATCGGGTTCATTCAATCGCTCTTGTAGTTCTTCTTCTTGTTGATCGTAAGAAATGTGCAAGAAAAATTTCAGGATGAGCGTATTGTTATCGTATTGCAGTAATTCTTCAAAGGTATTGATGGAATTCATTCTTTTTTGCACCCGTTCTTCGTCAATCCAGCCGTGTACTCGCTGTATTAACACATCCTCATAATGCGATCGGTTGAAAATTTGAATCTGCCCTTTGCCCGGTACTTTTTTATGAATACGCCACAGGAAATCGTGTGCTAGCTCTTCCTTGCTTGGCTTTTTGAATCCATAAGTAGATACATCATTATGGCTACAATCTCTAAAAACTTTATAGACCGCACCATCTTTTCCACTGGC
>JBCDKV010000723.1:0-2931 GCA_038746215.1 Bacteroidota bacterium
AGATTCCCTTGATTTTGCTTTTCTGATCAATAATTATCAGTTAAACAAATAAACATATCAACATCATAAACAGAAAAAAATTTCTTGCGATTGCCTTGTTGCGCGATCTCAAGTACTTTAATAAGTTTCAAAATTTTAGTAGAGCTACTACTACCACAAAACGGAGTATTTTACCCGTTATTCGCATTACTTAAGTAACAGTTTTCCATCTACAGATTTATAAAATATTGGTGATCAGGCAAGAAAAATACTAGCAAGCTATTATCTTCACCCTAAGAAATTCACTACAGATGAAACGATACACTGCCTTACTGCTATTTTTGGTTGTAGCTATATCCAGCGCAATTGCCCAAGACAACAATATAGTTCCCGCTTTCGAGCAAGTCATTGCTTTACAGCGTCCTTCTAATCCGATGCTTTCCCCCGATGGCAAGCATACACTTTTTACGGTCTCCTCCACAGATTGGGAAAACAATCGTTTTGATACCGAAATTTGGTTGTCCAAAAATGATGAACTGCCTTTCCAATTGACTAGGACAAAAGACGGTAGCAGCTTTTCACCTGCTTGGTCGCCCGATGGAAAATACATCACTTTCAAGGCAAAGAGAGGAGAAAGCACACAGATTCACGCCATATCGGTAATGGGTGGAGAAGCTTTTCCCATCACGGCGGAAAAAGGAAGTATTGGTAGCTATGAATGGTCGCCCGACAGTAAACAGATCGCCTTCACCATGCAACCCGATCAAGAAAAAGCGCAAAAAGCGCGCAGAGAAAAATATGGCGCATTTGAGGAAGATGATGCGGAATATGAGTTGTCTTGGCTATATATCATTGATTTTGCGCCTGATTTTGCAATAAAGTTGCCTTGCTACGATAAAAAAGATAGCACGGCACAAGCATGGACTTGTCAAGAAATGCCAAAAGCAACAGCAATTATTGATAGCGTAGATTATACGATCCGCAATTTTCAGTGGTCGCCCGATGGTAAGCAAATCGCTTTCACCCACACGCCCGATCCACTGATCAATTCCTTCTTTGACGCTGATATTTCCTTGGTTCATTTGGAGGATAAGTCGGTAGTATCCTTGGTCAATAACCCAAGTGCCGATTTTCTAGAAGACTGGTCGCCCGATGGAACATCCATTTTGTACAGTAGCAGTCTGGATAATCGTAGTTCTAATTACTACAAGAACGGTAAGTATTTCATCTTGAACCTAAACAATAAGCAGCCCAAACAAATCGCCACTACTTTCGATGAAAATTTAAGTCGTTTGACTTGGACAACAAAGGGAATTTTTGCAACTGCTTGGCAACGTACCACGCGCCCCATCCTACAAATCAATCCTGAAACGGATGTGATGCGCATCTATCGCTCTAAGCCAACGAGCATTTATGGTTTTTCTTTCGACAAAAATGCTTCACAGATTGCACTCTACGGTGAGAATGGAGATGATTTGAGTGAAATATATCGCGCCGATTTCGAGGATACTAAAATGACGCAACTCACCAATTACAGTCAGCAAATCGAAAACTGGCAAACGGCAAAGAGTGAAATCATCAATTGGAAAAGCAAGGACGGGGCGTTGATTGAAGGCATACTGCACAAACCAGCCAATTACGATCCCAATCAAAAATATCCACTTTTGGTAATGATTCACGGTGGACCGACGGGTATTGATCGTCCAACGCCCGTGCCAGGCTACGTTTACCCTGCTTTGCAATGGCTGGCAAAAGGTGCGCTGATTTTGCGTCCAAATTATCGAGGTTCGGCGGGCTATGGCGAAAAATTTCGAGCATTGAATGTAGAAAATTTAGGCGTTGGTGATGCTTGGGATGTACATTCGGGCATTGATTATTTAGTCAGTCAAGACCTGATTGATACCACCAAAATGGGTGCCATGGGTTGGAGTCAAGGCGGTTATATTTCTGCTTTTCTGACAACTACCTCGGATCGTTTTAAAGCCATTTCGGTCGGTGCGGGCATTTCCAACTGGATGACTTATTACGTCAATACTGACATTCATCCTTTCACACGGCAGTATTTGAAAGCTACGCCTTGGAGCAATGAGGAGGTGTATCGCAAAACTTCTCCGATGACTTATATCAATCAAGCTACTACCCCCACGCTCATCCAACATGGCGAATTTGACCGTCGTGTTCCTCCTGCTAATGCTTACGAGTTGCTGCAAGGGTTGCGAGATCAAAAAGTAGACGCTCAACTAATGATCTACAAAGGTTTTGGACATGGCATCAGTAAACCCAAAGAGCGTTTGGCTGCCATTACACACAATTGGGAATGGTTTAATCGCTATATTTGGGAAGAGGAATGATGGTTTGGTGCTTGGTAGGTATATTTTTCTTCACGGCAGCACAATCTTCTTAGTATAAACCTTTTGATCGATAACTGCTTGCAAAAAATAAATACCTGCACCTAGCTGTGATACATCCATTCGAAAATCGTGTTTTGTACCAATAGGACTGTATGTCATTTGCTCCATCAATTGTTTAGCTTGCGCATCGCTTAGCATGAATTTGGTTTGCGGACTGTGTTGATTTTGATAAGCTATTTGTATTTGGTTTTGAAGAACGGTAGCATCTAGCCAGTTTGTTTGCTGGCTTGCCGCTCGATCTTCTATTCCATCCAATTGGGCGAGTGGCGTAAGCAGGAAAGCGGTGTCTGGCAGCACAAGATGTAGTTCTAATTCGTAGGGAAAAGACGTAGTGTTGGTAGAAGTATACAGCATGGCGCGCTCCCCTCGCCAAGCACTCAGATCAACTTGATAGGCAGCTAAGTCCTCCTGCGCTGCTCCTATTGGTCTCACTTCCAAACGGAAAGGACGAGAAGGGAGTAATTCGTAATCGCTGATATTCCATCGATTGATATTTTCGTACATTTTTTCCCCATCAATGTAGACATCTAAGGCATCCAAA
>JBCDKV010000724.1:0-2899 GCA_038746215.1 Bacteroidota bacterium
AGTCCATCCAATTGACTGCGCTCTAGCATGATTTGATGAAAATATTGAAAGTAGAGTTGCTTGATGACGTAATTGGGCATTTTGAAGACATTACCATCGAATTCATTGCGATCTATCGTGATGATGCCTTGATAAAACAAAAGGCTAACAAAATCATCGTCGTCAAAGCGTTTGTCTAGGTCGTAGAGGCGCGTGAGTCTAGCTCGAATTTCGCCTGTTTCCACTAGGGTTTCTAAATGTACTAGATGCTCTTTTTCGCGTCCTTTTATTTTGAATGATTTTCTGATTTTATTGTAATCACTGGCGATATTTGGATCGAGTAGTTCTCTTGGGTATTGCTTAAATTCAGCATAATGAGCAGCGAAGTAAAGCACCATATTCGAGTTATACACTTTGGTTTGGCTCTCTTCATTGAACTGATAACCATTGTACCAATCCCGTAAATCTGCCAGCACATGATCCAAGTCTTGTGCCGCTACTCCCACGCTTTCCAAAACATTGATAACCTCCGCTTCTGTGAAGCCCAACATTTTGTCTAAACGTAGATTCAGACTTACATTAGTTGCAATGTTAAAGCCACTCGTCAGACTATCCAGCGTAATTGGCGAAACACCCGTCACAAATAGCCGATCAATCCAACCTTGCTGTGTCCCCACTTTGATCGCTTCGTAGAACTTGCGGACAAAACCATTTTTGCCTACCATCGTCATAAATTCATCGTAGCGGAAAGACAAAATCTCATTGGCAAAATGATCGTATTCGTCTATGAGGAGGTAGATTTGGTGGTTGCTTGCCTTTTTCTCAACTCGCTCTAGAACATATTGGATGACTTGAGCTGGAAAATCATACTGATCTATCTTTTTTTCATCTTCTTCCGTAAAGAACTGAGTGTAGCGTCCAAAAAATCGGGCTGCTCCTATTCTCACATTATTCAGAAAACCATGAAGGGTATTCTCAAAGGAAGAAGTGTCAATTTGTGAAAAGTCAAACTGTAAGATCAAGTATTGATTAGCCATTGGAGTAGGCTGCTGCCCAATATAGAATTGCCCGAAAAGCGAATCGAATTTATCTTTTTTGTCTAAGTCGTAATAGTATTCCAGCAAGGATAAAAATAAACTCTTCCCAAACTTTCGGGGACGTAAGAAAAACAAATAGCGATAGCTCATATTCTCCAACAACTCCAAATAGGGCGTTCTATCCATATAGAAGTAGTTGTTGCTGACAAGCATTTCAAAATTGCTGATGCCGTAAGGTACTTTTTGCATATCGCTGAACGGGTATTTGACAATTTGTTCGTAACTGTGAAATCGTTACATTTGTTCAAAGATACAAACTATTGGGTATTGAGTGCATGTAATTCATTCTCAATAGATTGATCAGAAGACATAGAAACACAAATATTCGCCACCCATGCAAACAACAAATCCACCAGCGCCTTTCAGTTGTCGCTACGCTCCAAATCTGCCAGAACTACTATTGCAGTTGAATTGTACCATTGCTTTGACGACCTATCAAGCAGGAAAATTGATCTTCATCAGTGCAGTAGATGAAAATAATCTAGTACAATTGCCTCGAACCTTCGCAAAAGCAATGGGCGTTGCGCTACATAATGACAAACTCGCCGTAGCCACAAAAAATGAACTGATTGTACTCAAAAATGATCCTCGCCTAGCAGCTTCTTATCCCAAAAGTCCAGCGAAGTACGACGCGCTTTTTATGCCCAGAACGACTTACTACACGGGCGAAGTGGATATACACGACATTGACTGGGGGGTAGATGGACTTTGGGGCGTGAATACTTCTTTTTCTACGCTTTGCTTGATTGATGAGGAGTTTAGCTTTGTACCGAAATGGAAACCACATTTCATCACGGATCTCGTATCCGAAGATCGCTGTCATTTGAATGGTTTGGCGATGCAAAACGGCAAACCAAAGTATGTTACTGCACTAGGCACAGGAAATGCCTTTCAGAGTTGGCGCGAAAAAATTACGACCAACGGTGTCATCATGGATGTCGAAAGTAATGAAACTGTAGTGCCAAATATTCCAATGCCTCATTCTCCACGCCTCTACGATGGCAAGCTGTTTTTACTAACATCTGCAACGGGTGATGTGGTGGTTGCCGATCCTGAAAAAGGCACTTTCGGTAGCATTATCAACTTGCAGGGATTTGTGCGAGGCATGGCACGCATCGGAGATTATCTCTTTGTTGGGCTTTCCAAATTGCGTCAAAATTCCTCGACCTTCAAACACCTCGATATTGCCAAGCTAGCCAACGAAGCGGGCATTGATGTCATCCATATTCCAACGGCTTCGAGAGTAGCTTATCTGCGCTACCAAGCCAGTGTAGATGAAATTTATGACGTCCAAATTTTGCCTAATATCCTACGTCCAGGTATCGTTAATACGATGGGCGATATGCACCACAAAGGACTGTCGATTCCAAGTTCTACTTTTTGGGCAGCGGAACGACCAGCGGCTGTTTAAAATGAGCAGTCAAATAACCCCTATTTCAAAAGATAAGATTGCAATTAGTATGCAGCAAAATACAGCACAACTTCAAGCAGAACTCCAAAATTCTTTAAAACAATTGCAGCAAGAGCCACACAACATGAAAGTGATGAGCCGTGCTTCCGATTTGTTCTTTCATTTGGGGCAATTTGAAAATGCGGTGAAAGGCTACCAGCATTTGTTGCAGTTTCAGCCCTTCAATGCTTCAATATTCTATAAGTTGGGCTTGACTTATCTGCGGCAAGAAGACAAGCAGGCGATTGATACCTTCAAAAATGCTTTGAAGTATCTTGACCCAATGGAGCAACAGTCAAAAGTGCTGATCCGAACAAAATTGGCGAAGGCTTACAAACTGGATGAGCAATACGAAAAGGCGAAAAAACTAGTG
>JBCDKV010000725.1:0-2884 GCA_038746215.1 Bacteroidota bacterium
GCAATATTAGCATTACCACCCGCTACTATCGCTACGTTTTTGTGCTTCCACTTCTTTGCCATCTTTTTCAGGTCTTCTTCCTCCATATCGACTCCTTGAAAAGCAGCGATGTCCACTGCTTGCCCTTTCATCCACTTTTCTAATTCGGCGGTGTTGCTACCGAAACCATCGGATAGGTTGTAGTTCAGGATTTTTAGATTTTCTTGAGAGAATACTAGTAAGCTGTTTGCTAAAAAAAATAAGAGCATTGTAATTCGCATGAAAAATACTTTTTTTAGGAATGCGAAATGAATAAGACCACTTTTTCGCATATCCTTGATATCGAATATTTAGGGCGCAAAAGTAATAGCTTCTTGACTTTATTTTTAGAGCATATTTAAATTTTATCGTCCTGATAGCCAATATTTTACGAACTTGGCTTTGAAAAAATTTATTCACGTATCTCGATATACTTACAAATTTTTCCTTCGCCAAAACCGCAAACTATTGACAATCAGTTAAATAAATTTTCAAACATGCTCTTAGTCGAATAGGTCGAAAATAACATTTTTACTACCTTCGCTACTGTTCTGCAAGGCAATTATTGATTGCTCAATAGTCGTGTACCAAGTTTTAGGCAGCACTCGAAACATGTTTTTGTAAAGCTCCTGAGATCACTGTATACCCAAAGGTGTTTTTGTCCAAAGAGACTTATTGAGCATGCCTGCTGTGTGGTTTCTGTACATTTACTCAGGCTGTTTTCAAGTAAAATGTTAATGAAAACAGAACTTCGTACAGCCCAAATTGCTCAACGACACTTGCACCAACAACATCACTTATTAACAAAACTTAGCTGTTCCAAAGTATGCGTTATCTAATATTAATTACTAGCCTCATCTTTATCCATGCTTGCCGTCAGAGTACTGCTGTTTCGGACGAGCCAATTTATGAAATTGACCAGAACCTTACCGAAGACTCTGCGATGGTGGTTTCTCCGCATCCTTTAGCTTCCGATGTAGGAGCAGCCATATTAGCACAAGGTGGAAATGCAGTAGATGCGGCGATTGCTGTACAGTTTGCAATCGCGGTGGTCTATCCGCGCGCAGGCAATATTGGTGGTGGTGGATTCATGGTGATTCGTCAGGCAGATGGTAGCACCGATGCTTTGGACTATCGAGAAAAAGCACCAGCCGCCGCGGATCGAGATATGTATCTGGATAGTGCCAAAAATGTGATTCCAGCACTGAGTACGGTGGGACATCTATCTACGGGCGTGCCAGGTACAGTAGCAGGCATGTGGGCAGCACACCAGAAATATGGGCAATTGGATTGGAAAAAATTGGTGCAACCTGCTTACGAATTAGCTAAAAATGGTTTCCAAATCACTGCTACGGAAGCGGATCGGTTAAATTATTACCTAACCGCTTTTCAGGAATACAATACTACAGAAAGCGTATTTGCTGCACAGGATACTTTCTTAAAAGGATTCAATTTGGTGCAAGCGGATTTGGCGGCAACGCTTAGCCGTATTCGAGATCAAGGGAAAGCAGGTTTTTACGAAGGAGAAACCGCACAGCTATTGGTAGCGGAAATGGAGCGTGGCAATGGTATCATTAGCCTACAAGATTTGAAAGCTTACGAAGCCAAGTGGCGTGAACCCATCAGTGTGCCCTATAAAAATTATCGCCTCATTTCCATGCCGCCAGCTTCTAGTGGTGGCATAGCAGTAGCACAGATGCTGAAAATGATTGAAGACTATCCGTTGAGTGAATATGGTTTTCATAGCATAGACGCCATACAACTGATGACAGAAGTAGAACGTCGCGCTTTTGCAGATCGGGCAGTGCATTTAGGCGATAGTGACTTTTATGATGTGCCGATTGATAGTTTGCTGGATGATAAATATCTGAGTAAGCGTATGAAAGATTACGATCCTATGTTGCCTACACCCAGCGATAATTTAGATGGCGGTGAATTTGAGGTGCTGATGGAAAGCTTTGAAACGACGCATACTTCGATAGCAGATGCGGAAGGCAATGCAGTTTCGGTGACGACTACGCTAAATTCAAATTACGGTTCAAAAGTCGTAGTCGGCGGCGCAGGTTTCTTCTTAAATAATGAAATGGACGATTTCAGTTCCAAGCCAGGCGTGCCGAATCAATTTGGCTTAGTTGGTGCAGAAGCCAATGCCATTCAGCCTGGCAAACGCATGCTAAGTTCCATGACACCAAGTATTCTCGAAAAGGACGGACAATTGTTTTTAGTCTTGGGTGCGCCAGGTGGTTCTACTATCATTACGGCGGTTTTCCAAACTATTGTCAACGTCATAGAATTTGATATGGACTTGAACGAAGCCGTACAAGCAGGACGTTTTCACCATCAGTGGCGACCCGATCAGATTTGGTACGAAGTGGGTAAATTTCCGCTGGATGTGAAAGATAGTCTATCTGCAAGGGGCTATGACTTTCGAGAGCGGCAGAGCATGGCAAAGATCAAAGCAATCGAGGTCTTACCAGACGGTAGTCTAAATGGGGTAGGGGATAGCCGGAATTTGGATGATGATGCAGAGGGTTTTTAAGAGCTTACTAAGAAAATCCAAGCAAGTTCTAAGCCTGTAAGAGAGGCGGATTACATAGCTACACTAGCCGCTTCTCTTAGTGCTTTTATTTGTGCTTTGTCCAGTAGCGTAACCTAAGCCTTCGTCATCCTTTGCAGCAATAAAAAATCTGCTAATACCAAGGCTGCCATAGCTTCTACAATCGGCACGGCTCTCGGTACAACGCACGGGTCGTGGCGGCCTTTCATCATGATTTCTACGTCCTTGCCCGTTTCATCCACCGAAGCCTGTCGTTGTAAAATAGTAGCAACTGGTTTGAAAGCGACCCTGAAGTAGATGTCCATGCCA
>JBCDKV010000726.1:0-2881 GCA_038746215.1 Bacteroidota bacterium
CTACGGGTGGTTGATGCTTCCATCATGCCAAAAATTGTTTCTGGCAACACCAATGCGCCCGTCTACATGATCGCCGAAAAAGGAGCAGATTTTATTTTGGGTAGGCAAAATAAAAAACAGCAAGCGAAGCAATCGAAGGAAAGTATTACTGCTTAATGTTGAAATAAGAGAAGTAGTATCATGGATAAAATACTAGAATATCAAACAGCTGTAAAAACGATTATCCAGGATTATGTATCATATTACTATGAAGAAAGTACATTAAATGTACAGACCATCTTTGATGATGAACAAGGACACTACGTTTTAATCCATTTAGGCTGGCAAGAAGATCAATGGAGATATGGCATACCATTGCATATGGACATCATTGAAGATGAAATTTGGATTCAACGCAATCAAACAGAAGTTGATTTAGAGGATGAATTGATGGCACTAGGTGTATTGGAAGAAGATATAGTGCTAGGATTCTATACTTCCGCGGACACCACAAATAAGTAGATCAAGAAAAGCGGATAAACTTGATGAAGTGTACATTTGTTATATGAAACTGTTTATTGCGTAAATAACAAACTATGTTTGGAAGAGTCAAAAGATACCTAGGAATAGAAGGCGTAAAAGTAGAATTGGAATTACCACAAAAAGCACGTTTGTCCAAGCGAGAGCTGAAAGGAAAGGTGCGTTTCTTGTCCATGAACCAGCAAAGTGTCACGAAAGTAAAGATCAAACTGATTGAGCGATACAGCCGTGGGCGAGGCGAAGAAAAGAAAATAGATGAATACAATTTGGGCGAAATTATCATGAAAAAAAACATCGAGGTGACGCCCGACGAAGCGATAGAAATTGGTTTTGTTTTGCCCTTCGAAGCTGTCCGTTCGGAAGTCGATGAATTTGCTGCAAAAAACATTTTATTCAAAGGTATAGCGAGTGCAGCCAAGAAAATATACGCTGCCCAATCCGATTATTTTGTCGTTGCCGAAGCGAAAGTCAACGGAACGGCATTACCGCCTTTCTGCAAGAAAAAAATTAATCTTCTGTGACCATATTCACTTTTTCATTTTGTTATCTTTCTGCTTTAAAACAAAACAAAAAGCAATAGGAAGCACATGATGAAAGTTTTTTACCTCGACACGTGTAATACTTGTCAGCGGATCATTAAAGAGATTGACCACGAAACACAGTTTGAGTACCAAAATATAAAAACCAATCCGCTATCCGCAACCGATTTGGACTTCTTCAAGGAAAAGACAGGTACTTACGAGTCCCTCTTCAATCGTAGGGCGATGAAATACCGTTCTATGGATTTGAAAAACCAAAACCTAGAAGAAGAGGACTACCGAAGGCTTATTTTAGAAGAATATACTTTTCTAAAACGTCCCGTCATTGTGATAGATGATGATGTCTTCGTAGGGAATGCTAAAAAAACGGTGGAAACCGCAAAGGCTAGATTGGAAGATATGCAAGACGATTTAGCAGAAAACGAAAAGAATCAGACAGATCATATTTAATATGCAGTTGACAGCAATCATCGACAAAACGGCGATTAGTACTTATTTCCAAGGCTTACAAGATCAAATTTGTACTGCTTTGGAAGACTTGGACGGCAAAGGAAAATTTCAAGAAGATGCTTGGCAACGACCCGGTGGTGGCGGCGGCCGAACTAGGGTGATCACAGGCGAATTGATCGAAAAAGGAGGCGTTAATTTTTCTGCGGTGTACGGTAAAATGCCAGAAAAAATAGCCAAAGGATTACAAATGTCAGGAGGTGAATTTTATGCTACGGGCGTCTCCATCGTCTTGCATCCACGTAGCCCAATGGTGCCGATCATCCATATGAATGTCCGCTATTTTGAAAACAATGCCAACCAGTGGTGGTTTGGAGGCGGCATCGACCTCACACCTCATTATGTCGTGGAAGCAGATGCGCAGTATTTTCACGAAGCCCTCAAAACGGTCTGTGATCAGCATGATATGAGCTATTATCCAAAGTTTAAGCAGTGGGCAGATGACTATTTCTACGTGCGACATCGTCAGGAAACGCGTGGCGTAGGCGGCATCTTCTTTGATCGCCTTAGCGAGCCTTCTAAGCCAGACTGTTTTGATTTTGTGCGAGCAATTGGCGAAGCATTCGTACCCATCTACACGCATTTAGCCCGTAAAAATAGCACTTTAACCTACGGCGAACGCGAACGCCAATGGCAACGCCTCCGCCGTGGTCGCTACGCCGAATTCAATCTGGTCTGGGACAGAGGTACGAAATTCGGCTTAGAAACGGGTGGTCGAACGGCTTCCATTTTGATGAGTCTACCACCACAAGCGGATTGGGTCTATGACCACCAAGTGGAAGCGGACAGCCAAGAAGCACAGACGTTGGAACTATTAAAAAAGGGAATTGACTGGGTTTGATATGGTTTTGTTGTGTGGAGATGAAGTTTTGATTTTAGGGGCTTGCTAGTATCAATGTGATCGCCAAAAAGGGCAATAAAAAAGAAGTGGTAAGGCTAATAGTAACGGACAAAAAATAAGTTCCGCATTTTGACCGAGCAGATTTTGTTCTGATACTACTCAGCAAAAGGGATGCAAGGGTTCCCTTTTCTGAGTTAAACGTAGGAATCCTTTCGGCTGGCGAGGCTTTTCAACACAGTAGCAGGACGAAAGATGCCGTCATAAATCGGGAAGTTATTATTTGATCGTTACTAAATCACTAAACTTGTCGTAACTTTGCTTTGTTCTGATATGAATTATTACTTCTTTTCATGAATAGGTTTTCGATAACTTAGAGGAAGTCGAAAAAGTCATAGGAATAAAATCGAAGACCAATTTCAAAAATTGATAGATAAAATGGCAACAACAATAACAACAGCACCAATTGCGCTGACAG
>JBCDKV010000727.1:0-2880 GCA_038746215.1 Bacteroidota bacterium
CATTAGTCAGAGCTTTCCTTTGTTATATTTCTATCATAATCGCTTGGAAAACTACGGTTTAGCGCAACGAATTGACTGGGCGGTGGTTTTTGGAAAAGAAGAAGTCGTAGCAGAGGATATTTAGATCGACTTTAGCCATTAGCGATTGTCATTTAGCTGTTAGCTGGGTTTGAGCTTTGATATTAATCTCTTTATTACCTATTGAAAAGACAAATTGTAGCAACTACGACAGGCTCGGCAATCCTTAGTAGTTTTTCAAGTTAATGATGTCGAGTGGAATTTGAGGGAGTTTTGGATTTAAGCAAGGCAAAAAACGTAGGCATAGCCATAGCTACGACGAGGCTTTTTAACATTCACGAAGTGGTGCAAAGCAGAAAAGATTGAGTATCTTTTCAACGTAGTGAACCGCTAGCGGATGGGATGCCAAATTCAAAAATCGCCAAATTACCCGACAGGATTAGCTTGAAAGACTACTAAGGCTGTTTTCAAGAAGGAATGTCAAGCTAGTAGATAAACATGTCTATTGTAACCGAAAGACATGGGATAGCAATCAGCTCATTCTAATATCCTCTAGGAAAAGCATCAAAAATGAACGGAGTACTATCTGGAAAGCATCAAAAAGTCATTCGCAAGCCCTAACGATTTTGCTTTGCTTCTATGCTTAAAGTAGCATGCGGCACTGCTTTCAGTCTTTGCTTAGAAATCAATTTACCAGTCGCTCGACAGATACCATATACCTTATTATCTATCCGAATCAAGGCATTTTCTAAATATTGAATGTGCTTTTGAAGACGAGCAGCAGAATTATTGAGCTGTTCTGCCTCCGTTGCACTCGTTGCATCATCCAAGCCCCTGATTTTTGCATCTGGATTATCTGCCAAATCTTGCATTTGGTTACGGATATACGCAAACTGCTCTTTTGCTCGATTTAGTTTCTTATCAACGATAGATTTAAACTCTGCGAGTTCTTCGTCGCTGTAGCGCGTTTTGCTTGTTGTTGTGTTGGTAGTCATGATAGCATGTGGATTGTCTTATAACTCAAAAGTGGACACATTTTTAGAATTCGTTGGGTCGCAGACAAAAAATCTTTTAAGGAGGATTTTTTGTCTGCTCCGAAGGGAGTTTGAGGGAGAAAAGCATGGAAAATCACCATTTTTTCATACTTTTCTCCCTTAGATTCCTCCAAGCAGAAAGTCTTTTCGCCTTTGAAAAAAGACTTTCTACGAATCCTGGAAACGGAATCCTCTGTTCTCTATTTGTGTCTACTGTTTGAATCTTATCAATAATTTTAATGACGATTTATGACAATATTTAGTTCCTGAGGGTATAATATTATCCAAATTTTGACATTTTTGTGAGCATCACCGCATCCAATATTTCACGCTCGCTTTATAGTTAGTATAATGAATATAATATTCGTTCTCCATCCATAGTACCACCTCTTGATCCTCAGCTTTCAATCCGCGTGGTACATAAGGACGGACATTGTCACGTTCAGAATTTTGGGTGATGGCCTGCTTTGCCCACGTTTTTCCGTAATCTTTAGTTTCCCAACGTTCAATTTCAAAAACACCATCGACTTGGCGAGACAAAAACACCACGTTTGCTTTATCAGGATGTAGGCTCATCCCACCAAAATAATGTGGCTCTACTTCTTTTTTTCCTTCGGGTGTTTGCGGAAACCATCTGCCAGATGCACAAATCTCGTAATTCCTCCATTTGCCATCCACGTAACGAGCATACCAATAACGGTGATCGGTTTCTTTAGGGCTTTTGGTGTACAAAATGACGGGTTGACCTTTATCATCCTGACCAATATCAGCAATCCAAGCACGTCCTTCGGTTTCGTTAGATTGAAAAATGATACTAGCATCCTTTGGCTCGAAAGGAATTTGTTCCATGTCGACGATGACCGTTCCATCTGCCCGATGGAATTTGCCGTTTTCTAAATAGGCGTAATAAACCGAATTGGTCGGTTCGATACGCGGATGCCCATCGGTAAAAACGACGTGGATTTTTGACTGTCCATCTGAGTAATATTTTGCGTAAGGCCGATTGTTGCTTTTAAAAGGATAGTTCGTAATAAATACCTTACTTTTTGTCCAATGCTTTCCGCCATCATCTGACCAAATCATATTGGGCTTGAAACCTGTCCACCGCCCAAAACAGTAGATGCGGTTATTTTCTTCTGCCAATTGATAGGGATTGGCATAAGTGACCGAAGCCCGTGGAAATTGCTTTAATTGTTCGGGATCAATGGGATGAATAAATTGTACATCTGTGAAATTAAAATCTTTCGCTGTGTACTGCAATTCGTTGATAAATAAATCCTTGCGACTGTGCCGAGTGTACATTGCAAGTACTTTCCCTTCTACCGTATATACAAAAGCAGGATTGTCGTGATCGTCTTTTTCAAGCCTAAAGTACAATTCATCGGTTTGTAATCGCTGGTCGGATAATCTAAATCGAGCCGCCTCAATTGTCCCTTCTGATTTGACCCAACCGGTGACAATTTCACCATCGACATAAATTGCTCTGGGGTCGGAAAACCAACACCAACCGCCGTCATCCGTCAAAGTACCAATCTTGGATTGTGTATGTAGCTGAGTGGTAAATGTAATAACGATAAGGGTACAGAAGAGTAGTTTTAGTTTGTTCATAATTATGGTGTATTTTTGTTAGCCAATGACGTTTTTAGAACGAAGATAAGATTCTTGTGATAGCTTTGGGCTGTTTATAATTTCATTAAGAATGCGAATAAAAACTGTACAAATCTCATTTTTTCTGATATTTGACTCAGATATAATTCAGGTCAGTATTCATAAATTGAGCAACAAGTATGCTCAGTAATTCTCTTCGGACGGAAACACCGATTCTCAG
>JBCDKV010000728.1:0-2874 GCA_038746215.1 Bacteroidota bacterium
CACAGAATGTTAGGCTTATTATCAGCTTGCATAAATCGCTCTACTGTATCGCCAATATATTTTGGAGACGCAGCATTGATTGCCCCGTATTTTCCTGGCCCAACGAATGGATAATTTTCAGAAGCTACAAAGTCCCCTGGATAGCGATTTTCTCCCGTTTTTTGACTTAATAAACCAGAAAGCAATTCTTCTTCAGCGGCTGGTTTAAAAGGTGGCTTCCAGTAAAAAGTATTCATTACGATGCGAGGTGAAGCCTGTGGATTATCGCTTCCTCTATCGTTTTCGCCCATAAGTTTTGCAAATTCTGGATTGACGATACCACCGCCCGAACCTGCAAAATCATCAAAGCAAGGCGTTCCTTTTTCGTCTTTCGTGCCACCAAATCCAAAAGGAGAACCCGGATTAACTAGAGTAGCAGATAAAATTTGCTCGCTGTGTGCAGCAATCAGTGAAAAAATGAACGCGCCACCTAGAGAATGTCCAATGACATGATATTTTTGAACGTCTAAGGCGTCTAATAATGCTTGAATATCTGCTACCCAATCCCCTAAGCCTTCAGTAGCATCTATCAATATATCTTCTGTATCACCGTAGCCTCGCAAATCGGGTGCAATGGCACTAAATTCACTAGGCAGCGTCTGCATCATCTCTTTCCAATAGATCGAGGAAGAAGCATTGCCATGAATGAAAAGTACTGGAATACCATCTTCTGCGCCTGAAAATAGGGCGTGTATAGATAATCTTGAAGTTGATATTGTTTTACTGGTCATATTGTATTCGTTTGTGCGGATGATTTAAAAATAAGCGTTCCCAAAAAGGCAGGAGTCAGTCCAACAAACAGTCCTAAAGTCGCCGTCACACCTGGATTGGCAAATGCTAGTGTGCTGTTGGGAAACCAAGTTTTGCCATAAAAAAATAACAAAAAATGCGCGGCTACACCCAATACAGAGCATACCCAAACCAGTTTGATAGCAACTCTTTGAAACAAAATTCCAAGTAGCAAAGGCGGCACGGTGGCAACGACCAAAGCATAGACGCCCGTCTGTCCAAAAATGCCCAAGAGTTTGGGTGGATTTAAAGTGACCACGAATGCCAAAACAGCAATCACGATCAGGATAACGTGACTGGCGCGATACGCCAATTGCATTTTTTGCTCTTTGGTCTTTTTGCTCTTGCCTCTATTCACCAAATTGAGTACTAAATCATTGGCTGTAATCGTAGAAATCCCGACCAGCAGTCCGTCCAGTGTGGACATCGCCGCTGCCAGTAGAACGACACTTACGATGGTAAACACCCAATCTGGAAAGGAATTTTGCAGATAGACCGTCATCACCAAATCCTGACGAAATGCCCCCGTTGTTGCATCTTGTAGTTGTGCTGGATCAACGACAAGGTGCGCCCAAAAACCCGCTGCCAGTAGCAGACAAAATAGTAAAAAGACCAGGCTGAAAACTAGAATGTAATTTCTGACCGCTTTGTCTGTCTTGACGTATAAGGCTTTAGTCAAAATATGTGGTTGGCAAACCAAAGCCGCTCCAATGCAAAAACCTGCTACAAAAACCGAGAAAAAACTATTGTAAAAAACGCTATTTGGATTAATCGCTTTGGTCAAATTAGGATCAATGGCGGCTAAGTCCTGCCATAAATTTACCTCACCCGAAAACATCAACTTTGCTCCCGTCGCCAATACCAAAATCGTCACGCCCACCATCAAACTACCTTGCAACATATTGGTGAAAACGTGGGCATATGTACCGCCAATTAGGACATAGCCCGTCACAAAAACGAGCGTAATCAATAAAGCGGTTACATTGTCTACGCCAAGCAGTTTTTGCATCACAATCGAAATGCCACCGACCAACAAGACAATGAAAGCAAAGGTGAACAAATTGATAAAAGCAAAGTAGAGCGAAAAATTATTGGAATTGTATCGTTTGCCAATCCAGTCGGGTATGGTCAGGGCTTTCATTTCATCACCAGTCCGTCTAAATCGAAAAGACAGCAACACCAACATCAACACAAAGCCCAAGTAAACGCCTATGGCTAAATGAATGAAGGCAGCAAGTCCATCCACATAAACAAAGCCTGGATTGATGATGAAAGTAGCCGCAGAAGCCGTACTCGCCGCCAACGTGACACCTACGACTAAAGGCGATAGATCACCATCTCCAATCGCAAAACTTCCAAAGCCTTTGGTTCGCTTAAAACCCAGCCAACCGAGGTAGGAAGTGCCTAGTAAGTAAACTGAAAAGAGTGTCCAGGCTAATGTCATTGTTTTCTATTGTTGATGTGTTGAATTGTTGAACTGATTGCTCCGTTTCTCAACATTCGATGTGTTAAGTTTCCTAACGGCAGTGGGCTCGTTTGGAAACGAGCAAATAAGCGTATTAAGTTAGGAAACTTAATACATCGGTCATTCTTGCCCTCAAAAAACCCTTGAAGCATCCAAAAGTCATCCTTTATAGATTTTCGGATGCGACTGCATAAAATAGGAACAATAGTTCTCCCTACTAATCACCAAGACGACATTCTGAGATGCACCACGTTGAGACAATTCAACAGTTCAACAATTCAACATTAAAACCTACTGTTTCCTCCCAATTGCAGGCAAATTCAAGCGCAATTCTGCGGTGTAAAGTCCTCTAGTGGGCGCAGCCGCTGTGAACTCTCGCAAGGACTGATTGAATAAATTGGAAGCCCCCAAAGAGAAGGTGACAATGTTGCTGAAACGATAGCCAACCCCCAAATCAACGGTCGCAAAACCACCCAACGGACCAATGTTGAAGGTGTCGGCACTTCTAGCATTCTGCACAATGGGTTTGACGCGATAGGTCAAATCAGGAATAGTTTCGGAAGCAATTTGGAAGCTAGAAA
>JBCDKV010000729.1:0-2863 GCA_038746215.1 Bacteroidota bacterium
CTTTGGTTTCGTAAAATGAAATTGTTAAAAAACCCTAAAAATCAGAAAATTATATGCCGAAAAGGAGCATTTATTGTCTTATGTTCGTTTAGTTAAGTGTGAGAACACATCCAAAATAAAATTACATTTATTGTCATGAAAAAAGTTGTTAAAAGACCTATCGTTGTATCTACTGTCTCTACGGCAGTAGCATTGGGAGCTGCGGCATTGTTTGTAGGTCGCCGCACGAAACAAGAAAAACTACCACTCCAAGCTACCGAAGCAGCCACTGGAAGACCTACGCTTCTGTCTCCAAGTATAGATGTATACGGAGATGATAGCGATCTAGGATATTGCTAGTTTTAGTTAGTTTAGCCGTCACTAGTAAGGTGGCAAGAAAGTGGGGTAAAAGGTTTTTGCCCCACTTTTTATTTTTGTACTATTCAAAAGTAGAAGCGGGCGTACCCGCCGCAGGCGTCCAATTGGCGATCAAATCGCTACCAAGGATCAAAATTAACGCGATACCTGCCGCTGCGCCCGAAATGAACAGTATCCAGTCTCTTTGCTTCGCTCCAAAGACATTCATAACGAGAAAACCAACGAGCATCACGACGAGTACGATGACAATTAGCCCCAATTCCACCCCTATACTAAAGGCGAGCAATGGATTGAGTACTTCCTCTTCCATCCCGATAAGCATACTCAAATAATTGGAAAAACCCAGTCCGTGAATCAGCCCAAAACAAAGGGCGTAAAAGCTATTCATCAACGATCTTTGCTGGTCTTGTTTTGCTTTGAATACGTTGTAAAGTGCGGTCAATAAAATCGTTAGTGGGATTAAGAATTCGACGACTTCTGCCGAAAATTGCATGATTTTTAGAGAAGCCAAGGTCAAAGAGACGGAGTGTCCAATGGTAAAAGCAGTGACTAGTAGTAGTATGTTTTTCCACTGCGCCACTTTATAGATCGCACAGAGCGCAACAATGAACAAGATGTGGTCGTAGCCTTCCAAATCTAGAATATGCTCAAAGCCTAATTGAAAATATAGTTGAAATTCGGACATTTTGCTAATGTATTATTGATGTTCAAATGTGTATGAAATTTTACAATAAATCTTGGCAAAGTACTTGAGATCGCGCAACAAGTATGCCTAAAAGTCTTTTATGGACGGAAACACAAATGAGACTTCATACGCTCCTGATTGAAGTTGAGTAGAACAATCTAAGGCAAAAGTAAAAAAGAACGCCATCCTTCGTGGATTCCAATCAAAATTTATTGTTCAATCGTGAAAGCAAAAAAGGTTTTATACCTACTCAGAGGAGTACAAGCCTTGTAGATTTTGTTAGTCGCATCTCAAAAACCTTCAAAGGTGGGTTTTTGAGATACTCCAAGGGGTTCTTAAGGGTGAAAAACAGCAAAAATGATTGATTTTTGCTGTTTTTCACCCTTAAAACCCCTCTAGCAAAAAGTTTTTCACCTTGAAAAAAAACTTTTTGCGGTTTTTGAATACGAAATCTTCATTTTTAAACTTTGTAACCTTTTGAATCTTACCTACATCATCTTCACCATACCAGTTTGTGATTTCAGCTTTTGGTTGTAAGTTTGTCCAACAGGACACATACAATTATACACAAACTCAATTCAATATATGCTCGTCGACTTAACGCATCGTTCGGAAGAAGAAGAAATCATGGATGACCTCGATAGTTCGGGTGAAATTATTGACCAAACCCTGAAGGAATTAGAAATTATTAATCGCCTGCTAGGAGGTAATCAAATCAGCGTCAAGGCATTAGTACAACTTCTACAGCAATCAGCGAAAAAAGAAATCACGCTACTCGATTTGGGCTGTGGTGGCGGCGATATCTTGATGCTCATGGCAGACTGGGCAAGAAAACATAACTATACGATCCATTTTATTGGTATTGACGCCAATCCCAGCATTGTCGCCTATGCTCGCAACAACTGCAAAGCCTATCCAGAAATCTCCTTTCAGTGCTTAAATATTTTCAGTGCTGAATATCGTGAGCTAGACTGCGATGTTGTTCATGCTAGTTTGTTCACACACCATTTCACACAGGAACAATTGTTCGACCTCTTCCAAATTTTCAAGCAACAAGCCCAATTGGGCATCATCATCAATGATTTACACCGTCACACGCTAGCTTATTACTCCATCAAATGGCTAACCAAATTTTTCTCTAAATCTCCTATGGTGCAGCACGATGCCGCCCTGTCGGTAGCACGCTCTTTTCGTAGAGATGACATTAAAGCCATTATGCGAAGCGTTCAAATCGAAGACTACGAATTGCGTTGGAAATGGGCGTTTCGTTGGAAATGGGTGATTGAGACTTGAACTTATAAGTCATTTTGAAAATTGAATGTTTTTACCGATGTTTTAGAAAACGAAAATTATGAACTATCTACCAACTATTACCGCAATACTTTTCTGTATTTATTTGCTGCCAGCGCAAAACACATCGCCTTGGTACATTCAAGCAAAGGACATTGATCCAAACAACTATTATGGTATCACCGTCGCCAACGGCATGATTGGCATTGTTTCTTCGCCCGAACCCATGCGTGTGAGCGATGTCGTCCTGAATGGCGTCTATGACTACTACCAAAGAGGACGAGTTTCCAATATCTTGAAGACCTTCAATCATGTCAATATGAATTTGGATATTGACAAAAGACGAGTGGGACGCCGCGACATCTCGAACTATGCGCAGACATTGGACATGAAGCGGGCCATCCTGACGACTACTTTTGAAGTGGGCGACAAAGCCAGCATTCAACACGAAATGATGGCTTTGCGCCATTTGCCCTACACCGCCATGATTACGGTTGAAATTACTGCTAAGCAAGACATCGAAATTACGCC
>JBCDKV010000730.1:0-2860 GCA_038746215.1 Bacteroidota bacterium
ATGAGTCGTATGAAAAACGTAACTCGACTGCTGTTGTTTATGCCACCTAAAGAACTGCCGCAGCGCACAACTGTAAGCACTCAATGTAGCTTTGCTATAGTGTTTTAGCAGCATGTATTGCTGGTAATCTGATAAGTATTGCTGGTATCCTTGCATTTGCTTTTATTTCTTGCAAAGATACTAATTGATACAATACGCTGAATTACAGTGGGTTATAACTGTGTTCTTAGGGTGGGGTACACTACTGGACAAAACACAAATTGAAACACTAAGGACACTTAGAAACACTAAGAAAAGCGGCTAGTGTAGCTATGTAATCTGCTTCTCTTTTGTTCTGTAATCCAAAATGTCCAGTAGTCTAAGGGTGGGGTTTGTTCAACGAAACACGTTGCAGCTAACATGGCGCTTTTGTTGTAAATGTGGTGCACGTGTGGGTTAACCATATGAAACCCTTTGCTAGTGTTTGATGAAGCAGACAGATAGGAAGACTTTTTGAGTAGGAATATTTACCAATCATCATCCGTTTCAGGTGCCAACTCCAATTCCAAACCATCCATTTCGTCTTTGAGCATCAACTGACAGCCCAGACGACTATTATCCTCGACGTAGAAAGCCTGATCGAGCATATCTTCTTCCGCATCTTGCATCTCTGGTAGCTCGTGTTCACTCAACACATAGCAATGACAACTGGCGCACATCGCCATACCACCACAAGTACCTTTTACGGGTAGTTCATAGGCTTTGCACAGCTCCATGACGTTCATATTCATGTCGGTGGGCGCGTCTAGTGCGTGCTTTTTGCCTTCCCGATCAACAACAGTAACTTTTATCATTTCCATAATCAATAAGACCTGCCATATATCACTACAATATGACAGGTCTAATACGTTTTAAGCCCAAAACGGTTCAAAGAAATCGAGGGAAAAGTCAAGTACTAAGCAGTTGCCGCAGCTTGTTTCAGTAGTCCCTGCTCTCCCATGACCGTCGTGTATTTAAAACTCAATTTCTTATCTGGATAAATATGCTTAAAGGCAGATTGGCACATCAACGTACCTTCGTGGAAGCCACAAAGGATTAATTTGAGCTTACCTTCGTAGGTATTCGCATCCCCGATGGCATAGATACCTGGAATATTTGTACTGTAATCCGTCGTGTCTACTTTGATTTCGTTTTTCTCGATCTCCAACCCCCAATCAGCAATCGGACCAAGCCTTGGTGTCAGCCCAAATAATGGAATGAAATGATCGGTATCTTTGGTAAATTGTCCTAATTTTTTGTGCTTAATCACTACGCTTTCTAAGCGATCTTCACCTTCCAAACCGATCACTTGTGCTTCTGTAACCATCTTGATGCGACCCTGCGTGTCCAGTTCTTTCACCTTCTCTACACTGTCCAATGCACCACGGAAACTAGATCGACGGTGTACCAATGTGACTTCTTTGGCTACGTCTGCCAGAAAAATCGTCCAATCCAATGCGCTATCACCACCCCCTGCGATGACGACCCGCTGATCGCGATAGTCTTCGGGTTCGCGCACAAAGTAGCTGATGCCTTTGCCATTTTCGTATTTCGATAGATTAGGAATGGGCGGTTTGCGTGGCTCAAAAGAGCCTAAACCAGTGGCAATTGCGATGACAGGCGTATGAATCTTTGTGCCTTCGCTACTCGTTACGATGAACGAACCATCTGCCTGTTTTTCAATGCCATCTGCTCGCTCTCCCAGCGTGAAACTCGGATTGAAAGGTTTGATTTGCTCCATTAAATTGTCCACTAGTTCCTTCGCCCCAACGGCTGGATAACCAGGAATATCGTAGATGGGTTTTTTGGGATAAATTTCTGTTAGTTGTCCACCCACCTGTGGCAACACATCTATAAGGTGACATCTCAATTTTAGTAGCCCCGCTTCAAAGACCGTAAACAGTCCAACGGGTCCTGCTCCAATAATTAATATATCTGTTTTTATCATTGTATTTTAATAATATGATAGTTGTTCTTTTAAAATGAGTGGTTGGGATGAAAGCAAAAAATCATTCCCAAAGATTGAAAGTTACTCTTTTTTATTTCTGTACTTTCAATTGAGCTGTGGATTGGTTTGTTCAACCAGAATATCTCTGTAGTAGTCAATGATTTCTTGGAAAAGGCTCAGTATCTTACCAATCTCACTTTTATAATATGTAGTGTTATCAATTTTGATCAAATTGTTTTCAATGAGCATAAATTTCCAACTATCTGCAGTGGTGACGCAACCATATATTTTAGGTAGCATCATGCCAGTATTTTCGTTGAATATTTTCGCGCCATAAAGTTGCGCTGCGCATTGATTAATCCCTGCTTCCATATCCTGTTTTTTGGCTTCTACTATGGTCAAGATAGGTACGTTGATAGAAAAAGAGCCCGTTTCCTTAGCCAGCAAAAAGTCACATTCACCAGTGAGCCCCTTCTCTCGGTCAGCTATCAAGGTATCGCCAGAATAGATCGTGAAAAATTTGTCGTTTTTTCTTCTGAGTTCCATTAAAATTGGCGTAACAATCAACTCTGATCTTGCTTTCTCACTTTTGATCGGTAATTCCGCTGCTTCTTCTAACTGTTGTATCAAAATTTCACTCAATCCCAAAGCTTGGATAGACGCATCGTCAAATAAGTCAACGATTTGGTTTTTAATCCCAAACTTTGTCTGTAAGTCTGATAAGGTGAAATCTGAAAATGCCATAACGAAGTATTAGTTGAGTTGATCGGCTTTGATAATCAGCGTTTTATGTGTCGAATTGTAAAATTGAAGAATTGCTAAATTGTTGCTAATCACGCATTTACAATTCAACAATTGGACAATTCGGCAATTTGATAAAATCTCAAAAACCTA
>JBCDKV010000731.1:0-2854 GCA_038746215.1 Bacteroidota bacterium
CGTTCCGATGGAGAGAGTTCCAATCGTGCTAGGTTTTCCAGTCTTCGAATGAGTTGTTTGTCTATTTTCATTCCCTATCTCAAATTTTTGAATACAAAAATTAGGTGTACACGAAGTTTCGAGCAATGTTTGAAATAAATTTTGTGTTTCCGTCCGAAGAAACTTACGGAGCATACTTGTTGCTCAATTTTTTTGCATTGGCTCAGGCTGTTTCCCAATAAAATGTTAACAAAACGGAGACCTCGTACAGCCCTAATACAAAAATAGCAGATTCTGCGATAGAATCTGCTATTTCAGTATATAAACGGCACTTTAAAAAAACTAGGTTTACGTGTTAACTTACCGATGCGCTAAATCATCATACTATCAGATCAACACATCAACCAATCAACGAACATTCATTACTTATCTTTTTTCATACGATCATCATTCATCGCCATGCCATGCGTATCAATCATATCTTGCATGATATTTAAAGCTTCTTGAATGTAAATGTCTTTTTTGACGCCTTTGATAAAATCTTCGTTGCGCGCTACTTTAGACTCATCTGCTTTTTTCAGCACAGGCAAATCAGCAGTGACATTCACAACATTTTCTAGGACTTCTGATTTGAATAGGTCTTTATATAGATCAGATGCTTCGTTGCGTTCCTCTTCAAACGCCTGATAAGTCGCTATTGCCAATGGGTATTTGGTAATTTCGCGCTGTTCTTTCACCCATTCCGCATTTTCCAGTACTTTTTGGAAAGTTGCATCACCGTCCACACGAGCCTTACTCATCGCTTTGAGTTGCTCCATATTATCTATCTGATAAACCTCTTGCGCATAGCTAACGGCTGGAATATCACTCCAATCCATCGCGTGTTCGTAATCTTTCTCGCCCACATCAACAAAGTGATAAGTATCCGGAAGGATAATATCTGGCACAACACCACGCAATTGCACTGAACCGCCATTGATACGATAGTACTTTTGCATCGTTAATTTTAGCTGCCCCAATGGCTTTGCATCCGCATTACCACGCACCATTCTATCGAGATCAATGAATCTTTGCACCGTGCCTTTGCCATAAGTTGAATTACTACCGACGATGACCGCACGTCCGTAATCCTGTAGTGCCGCTGCCAAAATTTCGGAAGCCGATGCACTGAAACTATTGACCAACACCACCAGAGGACCGTTATACTGCACTCGCGCATCGCTATCTGCTAGTACCTCTGGACGCTGATCTCTAGATTTGACTTGTACTACTGGGCCATTTTCAATGAATAAGCCAGACATTTTGCGAACTTCTTCCAAAGAACCACCTGGATTGCTACGCAAGTCCAGTATGATACCTTCTACTTTGTCTTTTTTCAGCTTGTCAATTTCCTTTTCCACATCCGCAGCCGAAAAGCGACCACTTCGATCTTGGAAATCGGCATAAAAGCCAGGCAAGTGGATATAGCCAATTTTCCCTTTTTCTTCCGAAGGCGACTCTAGCAATAATGACTTCGCAAAACGTGCCTCCAATACAACGATGTCTCTAATGATCGAAATTTCTTTGATCGTTCCATCGGGCTTTTTGACTGTCAAGCGCACTTTCGTACCTTTCTTGCCTCTGATGTGTTGTACTACCTCATTAGTACGCATGCCCTTTATATCCAACTGCTCTTCCTCATCGTCTTGCGCTACTTTCAAAATCATATCTTCTTCTTCCAGTTCTTTACCTTTCCAAGCAGGTCCACCAACAACGATTTCTACTACTTTTGTGAAATCGCCATCTTCTCTGAGACGTGCGCCAATTCCCTCCAATCTTCCTTTGAACTCAATGTCAAAATTTTCTTTTTGGATCGGTTCGAAATAACCTGTATGCGGATCGAAAACGTTGGTGATACAATTTAGGTAGGTCGTCAAACGATCGTGTCGCTTTAGTTTTTCCATACGCCCATACCAATCGTCGTATAGCTTTAGCACACTCTTTTTGGCATCTGCCATCAAGTCTTCTTCGCTTTTTTCTAATAGCTCATCGCCTTCTTTTGCCTTCTTTTGCTCTTCCAACTTATCCAAGAAACGCGTCATCACTTCGTACTTCAGATTTTGGCGCCAATAGTCTTTCAAATCCTCTTCGTTGGAGGCAAAATCTTTTTTGTCCGTATCAAATTCGATACTTTCGTCGATTTTGTAATTAAAATCTTCCGCTAAAATTTCTTGATAGAAACCTTGTGATCTTTTAATACCTGCCTTCAAAAGCTGGACAGAAGCATTAAAAAAATCATAGTTGCCACTCAAGGCTTGATCATCTAGCTGATACTTAGAAGCTTCTAATACTCTAACATCTTCTTGGGTCAACCAGCGACGTCCTCTATCCAAGCGGTCTAAGTATAAATCATACACTTTCTCTGAAAACTCATCATTGATGCTTTCTGGATCAAAATGATAATTATCAGAAATGCCCAAGATGGTACGCATCAAAAGGGCTTCTTTTTCGGAAGGATCAATTTGAGGTAAAAAAGCTAGTGTTCCTAATATTGCGATGATGACCGCAGAGAAGAACAATGGTTTTCTAAATTTCATATTTTGTACTTTAGTGTTCTGCCTTTTTAGATAAGTTACTATTTAGTTGTATTGCTTTTTGCACCCAAAATTGAAGATTTTATGCTCACTCAGAAATGTTATGGTAACAAACATTTTTCTGTAAAATCGTGGCGTACATCAAATTCAATCTTAGATTTCGAGTCTGTTTTAACAGACTTTGTGTTTTTACACAATGCTTTTACATCTTGTCCAATAACCTAACTTACAGCTAATTTTTGATAACAAACCACTATATGTTAGTGATTTGCGATGATATTCGTTCTTGATTTGGAGCTAAA
>JBCDKV010000732.1:0-2846 GCA_038746215.1 Bacteroidota bacterium
CGATCATTGATAGGATAGAGGTTTCGACTTTCAATGTCCTGATTTGGCGTGTTTTCTAAGACCGCTTCCTCTTTTTGGCAGCTAAAAAGCCCAAATAAGGAGCAAACAATTAAACTGAACAACAGTTTTTTCATACTTTTATGATGTTTTTATTAACAATGAGCACTTTTGCTGTCAACTTCCTACGGTAGCAGCAATTGTGCTTTTTTAAATCTAGACTTGCGCAAGTCTTATTGATTGATAAATACTTGATTAAGGCAAGTCTTATCCATTTTGAAGGGCTTTTTTGTCCTTATTTTTCACCTTGTAAACAGTCAAATATCTAGATATACTCCTATTTCCAAAGTAAAAACTAAGAACAAAACCTCCTACTTTAAAAAGTACAATTCTTCCCTCAATCAAGTATGACAAAGGTAAAAAGCTTCCGTCTCATTTTTCGAGATCGAATGTTTTACGCATCAAAAACACCAATATTTTAGCAGAAAAGGAATAGAACAACTAAGAGCTTGTCTGGAATTTTTACAAACTGATAATCAGTAGTTTGCGGTTCTGACAAGGTGAAAAATTAGTTGCATATCTAGATACGGAACTCATTTTTCAGGCAGTCAGATTCGTAAAATATTGGTTATCAGGCAGGAAAAATCCAAATATGCTCTAAAACTTCAATTCAAAATGTGTTTCGTAATAATACGTCTCTCTAGTTCGACAATAGGCGATGGGCGCACCAAAATCTTTCAAGAGTTCGATGTAGCGATGTAAGCTGGCTTTGGAGATGCCTAATCGGCTAGAAAAACGTTTGGGACAGCCCGTAGCTTTCCGTTGGATGAGCGCATCAATTCTTTTGAGTCGGTCGATTTGTGCTTTAAGTTGCATGTTTTTTGTTTTTTTGTGCATTTTTATAGTTTAGTAACAGTCAAAGACCTTATTTACCGCTACAAAAGTGTATTACGCACTACAAGTAAACAAGGCACGTTCTCTATTTTTTTACGTATACTAATTTACAGACTAAAAGTAAGCAATTAAACTTAAATAATTGATATTTAGATACATAAAAATTTGAAAAGTCTAAAAAAAGTTCATTTTTCACGAGTTTTTAGGTCACATTTTCTAGTAGCTACTTATAGGCTGACGCAAATATTTTTAAGCGATTTACCTGCAGCTAAGCTTCTAAAGTTTTGGGCATATTTGTTGCTCAATTTGCGGATATTAACCTGAACTATGTCTGAGTTAAATGTCAATAAGTAACGGACAAAAAATGAAATATGCACAGCCGCTATTCGCATTAAATATGCATTTCTAATTTGATGGAACGCTGCGAACAGTTCGACAGTTGAACAATTTTACGATTCGACTATCTGCACGAACTTATCCCATTTACAGCATATTTTACCCAAATACCCATCACTTACCATTACTTATTGTAATTTAGTCCCTCAAAATAAAGCACCACTTTTGACGGAACAAACGAAAATAAAATACGCCTTACTCGCAGAATGGCTTCGCACTTTGGAGCTAGAGGGTTTCGTCTTTGGTGTGGATAAGCAGTTGCAACTACAAACCATCATAGAGCAACTGCCGGAAAACTTTCCCATCGAGGGCTTGAAATTGTTGCTGACGCCTATTATTGCGCAGAATGAACAAGCCCAAAATGTTGCCTACACCCTTTTTGATCGGGCTTGGCAGCGCGTGCGTCTCATCCATCAAGTCCATCCCAGCGAGGCAACGGCGCAGCCAGCTAAAAAGAAGCTAGCCTGGTTGTTTCCGCTCGTGTTGCTGTTGGCAGTACTAGTCGGCGTGCTCTTGTGGACGATTGTACGGCCTAATGTGACGCCTCCGACTAAAGTGGTGGCACATCCAACCCGAACGATTAATGTCAATGTCAGCGACACGATTTGTTTGGATAGCACGGTTTTGAGCCGTGTCACGGACTTGGAGCAGCCCGTTCGTGCCTTGTTTTTTTGTGACAGTAATAGCCAGAAAGATTCCTCTGAACTAGCGAGCTTTGCTATCGACCACGGGCTTTGTCTGATTTACAATGCCAAAGATCAAATTGGTACAGATACCGTTTGTGTTGAAATTTTGGGGCAAGCCGAAGTTCCCGTCCCTTACTATTTTCCTTTCATCATTCAGCAGGACACGCTCATTGACCCAATCGCATTAACCACCGATACTTCAGCAAGTGTGGAACGTCCGCTCTTTGAGCTAGAAAGCTACCCTATCAAAACCGATATTCTAACGCTCAGTGTGCCTGCGCTCAGCGATTGGCAGCTTTTTTTTGCCGATCATATGCACTGGCTGAAAACGCTCTTTTATGTGCTGAGTGCGTTGCTACTGCTGCTTATTTTACTCATCAGAGAGCGCAATCGAAGAGCTTTAATTGCCGAAAAAGAACAAGGTACACAGCCGCCCAATATTTGGAGCATTGAGCTAGCAAATACCATTCCCATTGAGCTAGGCGACCAGTTCGATACACTACTCAATTACTTGCGACAACGCACCACCGCCGATCAGCTTGTTTTTGATATTGACCGAACCGTGCAAGCCACCATTCAGGAAGCGGGTATGATTAATTTTGAGTACAGCTATCGTACTCGTCCACCCGAGTATTTACTGCTGATTAACACACAAAACCGAGACGATCACAGGGCGCAGTGGCAAGATTATCTGTATCATCAGTTTTTGGAGCATGAGGTATTGGTCGAACGGTTTTTCTACAAATACGATCCTCGCCTATGTTGGAATGAAAAATATGTCGATGGACTAAAAATTAAGGATCTACAACAGTTGTTTCCCGAGAGCAGATTATTGGTGTCGGGTGATGCGTACAGTTTGTTAAATCCTAGCAC
>JBCDKV010000733.1:0-2831 GCA_038746215.1 Bacteroidota bacterium
GGATTGGGAACAAGCATTGTCTCTGAGTGAGTAGATAGCAATAAGCTGAACCGTTTATACTTACTTATCACTAAATAGGTGAGTACGAGAAAGCTCCTAAGATCGCTCAACAAGTATGCTTGAAGATTTTTTATGGACGGAAACACAAATGCTCAGTTATTTTTCCTAAAAAATAACTGAGCATTTGTGTTTCCGTCCGAAGAAACTTGCTGATCATACATGTTGCTCAAATTCCTTGTATTGACTCAGTCCGTTTTCAAGTAAAATGTCAATAAAACTGAGACTTCGTATAGTCCCAGTTCCTAAATACTAAAATGAACTGCAGATGGAAACGCAAAAATGTCCACTATGTGGAAGAGTACTGGGCGAAGTCAATATTTCGAGACATCATTTGATACCCAAGTCTAAGGGCGGAACATTTGGCGAGACCGTTATGCTGCATAACATTTGTCACCAAAAAATTCACGCTGTTTTCAGTGAAAAAGAGTTGAAGAAAAGCTATCACACCATCGAACAGCTAAGAGCGCACGAACAGATGGCTAAATTTATCAAATGGGTACGCAAAAAGGAGAGTAGTTTTTATGAGCGAAATAAGCGGATGAATAGAAATAAGCGATAAAAATTGGTCGCGATAGATAGTTCCGAGCAACACCGTGTAAGTATAATGCTGCTCGGATTTCCAGTACGTACAAGTATGGTAACACGGAATTTCGATGCCTAAAATAGAACATCAGCAACGAGGCAAATTGTTCAATTAATTACCACCTGGCGTCGTTTCCAATGGCGGTAACTCACCACCCGTTGGCGCAACTGCACCTGAATTAGCTGCCACATATATAGCAGTGACGATGCACAAAGCGAAAAGTGCAATCCCTAATCCCCAGGTCAGTTTTTCGATAAAATCTGCTTGTCGTGCTGCTCCAAACATTTGATTGGCACTTCCTCCGAAAGTCGAATCAATTCCGCCTCCTTTTGGATTCTGTATCAATACCACTGCCATCAATAGCACACAAACCAATGCAATTAATACGGTTAATCCTGATAACATTTCTATAATCGTTTAATTAGATAATTTGCTGTTAAAATTCGACATGCCTATCTGAATTATGAAAATAATTGACGCTTTAGTTTTCAAAAAATACTATCAAGCGAATGAATAGACAGGTCTAAAAATCATTCAAATACTCATTTGTTTACGAATTTCTTGAATTCGGGCTGCAAAGAAATCACTTTTTTCTGGAAATAGCAATGTTAGGCGTTCATATACTTCAATGGCTTTCTCAAATTGTTGTTGATTAGTCAGTAAATGTGCAAGCGTCTCTGTCGCAATCTCCTCAGAATCTTCCACACTTTGATGAACAATGTGTAAAGCCCTAGGATCATAACGATCCGTATCGAAGAGCTTGGGCTTTTTATAGAGTTTACGCTGTTTCTTGGATAGTTTTTGTGGCGCGATTTGAATGTTTTCCGTTGCGAGAATTGGTGTTTGTATTTCGTTCACTGGAACTGCCCCTTCCGTTGGAATTGTTTCACTCACTGGAACTGCTTCATTCGCTAGAACTGCTTCTTCCATTAGAATTGATTCGTTCGCTGAAACTGATTCATCATCTACCACAGTAGCGGATTCAATTTCTTCTTCTATGGATATATCTGCAAGGGATGGCACATCTGGATTGGTATCTACATCGAATAATTTATCCGAAAGCTTAGGCGTATCTGTAATGAAATCGTCGAGTACAACCGGAGCAGTATCCGTATTCGTGCTCTCTATGGGCAATTCTAAATCTACCGTGGTTGGAGATTCTGCCTGATAAAAGCTGACGGGTTCAGCTTGCAGATCTAGTTCTTGTAAACTCTTTAGTTCTAGGCGTTCTTCTGGTTCAGCTTCGACCGCCGATAAGCTGCCGTGTAGCATCTCGTAAAGGTGTGATCGGTCGGGACTATTGACCGCAGCAGCTTTCAGGTTTTTTTCAAAGTCTCTGAGGTCTTCTTGCTGACTTTTTTTCGCTAAAAGATAACGCAAATTAGCATTGAAAGGATACTGCAAGATCAATTGCTTCAACTCCTCATAATTCATTTGATAGAGCATCGAAGTATCTTCAATATACTGAGAGAAATTTTCTGCGTTCATGTGCTGCTGTTTTGAAAGAGCAGTAAAAATACCAATATTTTGTGGATTGAGCAAATGAGTAGACTTCAAGTCTGTGGTTAACAAATCAACAAACCTAGTTTTGCATCACTTCTCTCGCTTCCATCGGTCAACTGCTTTTGCTACATTTTGCCCATCCATGGCTGCGGATAAAATACCGCCTGCGTAGCCAGCACCTTCACCACAGGGAAATAGCCCCTTGACCGTTTCGTGCATATAAGTTTTTCGATCCCTAGGAATTCGGATTGGCGCACTCGTACGACTTTCCGTACCGACTACTACTGCCTCGTTGGTGTAATAACCTCTCATTTTTTTGCCGAAATCCAATATACCTTGTCGTAAACGATCGTAAATACTGGGCGGTAATAATTGATGTAAAGGAGCTGCGTAAATACCTGGCAGATAAGAAGTTTTAGGCAAATGATCCGAAATTTTTCCTTTCACAAAATCATCTAAGCGCTGGGCAGGAGCTTGTTGTGAACCATCGCCATATTGGAATACTTTTTGTTCCACACTTTTCTGTAAGGCTAATGCACCGAATGCACCAAAACGATCCAAATAAGGCTGTAAATCCTGTTTTTCTACCCCAACGACCGTCCCTGAATTGGCAAAAGCAGAATCTCGCTTTGATAAGGACATCCCATTGACAACCAGTTCGCCAGGTGCAGTGGCAGCGGGTACA
>JBCDKV010000734.1:0-2828 GCA_038746215.1 Bacteroidota bacterium
CTATTTTTCTCCAAAAAATAAGTTGAAATTTGTGTTTCCGTCCGAAGAGAGTTACTGAGCATACTTGTTGCGCGAATTCCTTGCATTGGCTCAGGCTGTTTTCAAGTAAAATGTTAACAAAATTGAGACTTCGTACAGCCCTAATTCAAAATGTCTAGTAGTCTAAGTAAGAGCATACTTGTTACGATCTCAGGAGCTTTTTCGGACTTATTTCAAGTGTTACTTAAAACTTCTTACCCACTTGGTTTCTGATTAAATCCTGCCCCAAACATGCTTTAAGACGAACGATTCCAATTAGTTATTTCACTTGTGGACACAAAAAAATAAAGTCTTCAAGCTTTTGAACTGCTGTTTTGAGCTATGAGAAGATTAACAAAGTTATGCTTCTATTAGTTTAAGCCCCAAGGATTGCCGAGCAGCTAACAAGAGTAGGCTCGGCAATCCTAAGGGTTTATCGCTCCAGTGGTTTTAAATTCCGATTTTAGCAGCGTAACCGTTTATCGCCGATAGTTTCCGCAATGAAAAAAAGAAAAATCAAGATGGAAAATCACGCGAAGTTCTAATCGACTCAATCATTCGCTTGACCACTCCCTTTCCACGGCACGAGCTTCCCTAGCAACACAATAAGAAAGCAAACTAACAACACAGGGATCGAACGATCAAAACCAAATAGCCAAGCCGTTGGTAGTTTTTCGTAATAAAAGCCAATCAACAATGCTTCTCCGACTACAATGGAGAGTATCCCGAATATGGGATGTGTTCCACCCCAGCGCAAGATCGCTAAGGTGACGGGAAATAGGACTGCCAAACCACCAAACGCCAATCTGCCCATATCGTCTATGGTATCAAAAGGTTGAGCGGCAATAGCTAAGCCAATGAAGGCAAAAACAATTATCCAGATTCTGCCGATGAGGACTTGTCGCTGCAAATCCATGTCTTTTCTGAATGGCAAAACAAAATCTCTGGTCACTATAGTACTCAATGCAAGCAATTGAGAATCCAAAGTGGACATGAAGGCTGCTAATGCGCCCGTCATCACCAGTGCCGCAAACCATTCTGGACTGTGTGCCGCTAGCATTTTGGGTAAAATTTGATCGCTTGCTTTGCCTACTAAATCGGGGAAAGTCAGGTGTCCCAACACGCCGATGATAACGGGTAAAATGGAAATGAAGAGCGGAATGAGTCCGTATAAGAGCGCAGATTTTTTGAGTTTATCTACATCTTTTGCAATGTAAAAACGCATATAAATTTGGGGAAACATCGGGATGCAAAAAATCCAAAATAGGAGTAAGCTGAACCACTTTTGGGGCGGAAAAGCATTGCCTACGCCGCTTCGATCAAAGAGCGCAGGCTTCAATTCATATACTTGCTGATTCGCGGCAGTCAATCCGCCCAAACTATTACTGATGACGATGACCGCTAGTAGCATCAAAAAGATCATCAATAGTCCCTGTTTCAAATCTGTTTTGGCTACGCTTTTCATCCCACCTATCCAAACGTAAGCAATGGTGAAGAGCGTCAAAAAACCTGCTCCCCAAATGTACGGAATCTGCCCTTTGGTAATATTTTCCAGTATGTAACCTGCTCCAATGATTTGTAATGCTAGATAAGGAAACGTGAACAGCAACATGACTGCCGAAAATATCCAGCGCAAAGCCGTGCTGCCCGTTTGGTGATAGATCAATTCCGCTGGTGTAATAAACCCGTGGGTTTTACCCAATCGCCAAATTTTCGTACCCAACAGATAGAAGGATAAACAAGCAAAACCAGTCCCTAATGCCATCATCACGAAATGTGCATAACCAACTCGATAGCCTGCTCCAGCAAATCCTAAGAAGTAAAATGCACTAAAGTTAGTGGATAGAATGGTAAAAAATAAGGTCAGTGTGCCTAAGTCACGATTCGCTAGAAAATAGCCTTCTGGCGTCTTTGCGTTTTCGGAGCTACCGCGAAGGCTTCCCAAAAAGACAATGGTGATATATGCAATAAGAATGGCGTAAATCATAGTGCAATAGAAAGTGCTTAAATGATATTTTGAGGTAGATTTATTTCCAAAATCTTTCGGCAAAGAAGTAAAATACTCCAATGAAAAGGAGATGTACAAAAGCGAACCAAGTCACCCACGCTGGTAAGCCTAGCCAACTAGGTGTATTGTCCCAATCGGTAAAAAGATAATCCTGAGAGAGCAAAAAAATGATTACAAATGCTAGTCCCCAAAGGAATCCACTTTTTTTTCGCATCTTAATATGTGTTAGGTTACAGGTGAAAATGTATAATCGTGAACGTCGAGATAGAAACAATCACTAAGGCTCTAAGCTCTAAAGCCCAAGTGCAAAGAGCGAAAGGAACAAAACTTTGTTCTTTTTGCAAACTTTTACAAGTATAGAATACTGAACATTTTGGCTTGTAAGAGAGCAGGATTACATAGCTACACTAGCTGCTCTTCTTAGTGTTTCTAAGTGTACTTAGTGTTTTAATTTGTGCTTTGTCCAGTAATGCAATTACTACTAACCGCTCGCCATCTAATCCTCAAAAACTACCACGCCCTTAGCATTATTCCCAGCCAATAAATCCTCAAAAGCGGTATCCAAATCCTCTAGCCGATAGGTACGAGTAATCATTTCGTCGAGTTTTAAATCTCCTTTCCGATAGAGTCGCATGAGTTTAGGAAAATCAATCTGCGGACGACACTTGCCATAGAGTGGATTGATGTAGATTTTGTCCCACTCAAAAAGTCGCATATCTATGGTGATTTCTTGCTCAATACCACTCACTTGCACGGCAGTCCCTGCGTTGCGTATCATGGCTAGCGGTGCTGCTCCTAAGGC
>JBCDKV010000735.1:0-2825 GCA_038746215.1 Bacteroidota bacterium
ACAAGTATGCTCAAAGGGTTTTTATGGACGGAAACACAAATTTCAACTTATTTTTCTCCAAAAAATAAGTTGAAATTTGTGTTTCCGTCCGAAGAGAATTACCAAGCATACTTGTTGCGCGAATTCTTTGCATTGACTCAGTCTATTTTTAAGTAAAATGTTAACAGAACTGAGACTTCGTACAGCCCTAAATAAAAATTAGCAATTTGAGACTAAAGTGCGAACAAGTATATTGTCTATGTAAGTATATAGTTGTCATCCTGCGTCTTTCAAAATGCATCACTTCTTTTTCCTACTCTTTCGCTTGGTTTTTACGGGTGCAGCTTTAGTTGGTTTGGTCGGTGTATTAGTCGTTGGTGATGGACTAGCAGTTTGCCATTGCTTGGCGTTTTTGGGTAAGAAATAAGCAATGAAACCAATGAGTCCAAATAAAATAAGCAGGGAACTAATGAGCGAAATGGTTTTTCCTATGCTGTAAGTAGCTGGTTCAAAACGAAACTCGATCTGGTGTTGTCCTGCTGGCACGCGCAAGGCACGAAGCAAATAATTGACGCGCATATGCTCGACTGGCTCACCATCAATATAAGCATTCCAGCCTTTATCTGGTCCGTACCAAACTTCGGAGAAAACCGCCAACTGCTCACTGCTGCTATTACTGTTATAGGTCAAATAATCTGGGCGATATTGATCTATATTCAGGCTGATCGTTCCTTGCCCATCTGGATTGAGTCCTGCAATATACTCCTGATAATCGCTGTGAACGATAGCCGTTGTCCTAGCAGAAAAATTACTGAGGGCATCTATTTCTGCATTGGCATTAGCGACGGTTCTGATGGTATCGACGAACCAAGCATTCCCCAATGCACCCGGATTTTGCTGTACTTGTGGTTCGTTTTGCACATTGGCGATGAAGTATTTGGTATTGAGCATATCCAAGACTTGCTGATTAAAGTTGGAACTCAAATGCCGATCAATGACATCTTGTATACGCTGCAACTTTGCTGGATGGTAGCCGCCAACGGTATTGTGGAAATAAGAAGGAAAGGCATTATTGTAGGGGTCGTTCGTCAAATCCATGATTCGATAAGCCCCTCGATTTTTCTCCAGACTCATGATCTGCTGATCGACGGGACGCGCCTCAAAAGCATTGTCGTAATTGCGTTGGGTGACGAAATCCTCCTTGTCAATGTATCGTTTATTGATCGTCCAAAGATCGATCACCGTCACTAGTCCAATGCCTGCTAACACCCAAACGAATTTAACCTTTTCGCTCAAATACGCCCAAAGCAAACCAGCCGCTAGTAAGACGATGCCCGCGGAGCGGAAAGCATCACTACGCATGGTACTCGCGCGGTCTTCCTTCACCGCATCCAAATCGTAGCCGTATTGGGCTAAATTAGCATCGTTTGAACCCGAAAAATCGAACATAGACGAGCCAAATAGTGCAAAAAACAGCGCGATACCGGCACTGATACCCGTAGCGATGTACAACTGGCGCAGTAGTTTTTTTCGATCTTCGGTACTATTATTCATCACCACCAATGCTAGCATCGCTAAAATGGGAACTAAAGCTGCTGTGACACTCAGCACCGAATTGGGCGTTCTGAATTTGTTGAATAGTGGGAGATTTTCAAATAGAAAATAATTGAACCAGGACAGGTTTTTGCCCATCGAAATCATCATCGTCAGCAAAACTCCTAGCCCCAGCCACCATTTCACCGCTCCTTTTACCACTAGCAGACCCAGTATAAAGAGGAAAACGATAGCTGCTCCAAAATAGGGCGAACCAGCCGTACTGTACAGGTCGCCCCAGTACAGTGGAACAGGAATACTATCGCCTAATCTTGCCCCACGTTGGCGTAGTTTTTTGTAGGTAGCGGATTCTTTGCCCAAATTTTCACCAGAAGAACTACCTGCTACTCTAGGAATGAAAGTGGAAAATAAATCTATTGTCCCGTTGCTCCAGCGCATTGCATAGCTCAATTCTAATCCTTCTACTTCGCTACTACTTTTTGCGCCATCGACATTCTTGACTTCTAGTATTGGTTTCCCACGCATGGTAGATTGTGAATATTCATTGGTGGTCAATAAATTACTGGCATTCGCACCGATTCCAATGAGACCTGCTATTGCCAGAACACTTGCTGCCGTGAAAAATTCGGCAATTTTCCCAGCTTTCGCATCCATAATCAATTGCGCCACCCCAAAGATGATAAGGGTCAAGAAAAAGTAGTAACTCATCTGGATATGGTTGGCAAAGATGTTCAAGCCAACTCCTAGCGCGAAGAGCAATCCTCCCAGCAGATACTGCCGATTGAAGGCGTTGATAATTCCTGCCGCTACGAGCGGTATGTAGCAAATCGTGATGATCTTGGTGATGTGTCCCGCTTCGTATAGGACATAGTTGTTGGTGGTCAGTCCGAAGGCGAGTGCGCCGAGCATACCAATCCACGGATTGATTTTGAGGCTCATCATCAGGATATAAAAAGAAATCATCCCCATAAGAAATAAACCAATCGGACGCTTGAAACCCAAGTACAGCATACGATTGACGTATTTCAGCATATTGCCCGCATAGACGGTCGTAATTTGGTAAGTAGGCATACCACCGAACATCGCATTCGTCCAAAGAATTTTCTCGTCCAATTCTTTTTCGAAGGTTCGATGTTCATTCGCCATGGCTTTGTTCTGCACAATATCACTTTCTCGAATCACCTTGCCTTGCAGTTGTGGTGCAAAGAAAGCAGCACTTATGGCTACGAAAGAGACAACCGCAATGAGGTGAGGAATAAACTTATTTAGCATTTTTATTTTATTTCAGGTTA
>JBCDKV010000736.1:0-2817 GCA_038746215.1 Bacteroidota bacterium
CGCGCAACAAGTATGCCCAAAGGTTTTTTATGGACGGAAACACAAATTTCAACTTATTTTTTAGAGAAAAATAAGTTGAAATTTGTGTTTCCGTCCGAAGAGAATTACGGAGCATACTTGTTGCTCAATTTGCGGATATTGGCCTGAACCATATCTGAGTCAAATGTCAAGAAAAATGAGATTGGTACAGTCGTTATTCGCATCATTACTTGGCTACACTACTCAATAAATGTGCACTACTGCCTAATTGTTCTACTGAAGACTTTGCTTGATAGTAAAATCAAAGAAAAAGCTAGTCTGACGACTTGAATGTCATTTTTTCAGGTTGCTAAAGTCAAGCTAAGTCTACCTACTTAATTAGACCGTTCGCTAAATAGTTTGACGCTTTCCGTAAATGCTCTACAGATTGTTTTACTTTTGTGCTTTTTTCGTGGAAGACTGAAACAGGTCTTCAGTAAATTGTTGATAATTTTCTTACATTAACTCAGGCTGCTGCCTAAGTGAAACGTCAAGGGAAACGATTGTCCACCTCCATAAACGAGTTAGGCGGGTACGAAGGTTTTAAGCAATACTCGAAACAAGTCTTAGTAAAGTTCTCGAGATCGCGCAACAAGTATGCCAAGAGATTTTTATGGACGTAAACACAAATTTTTCTTAAAAAATTTGTGTTTACGTCCGAAGAGACTTTCTGGACATACTTGCCGCTCAATTATCTTACATTGACTCAGGCTGTTTTCGGGTAAAATGTCAAGAAAAATGAGACTTTGTCCACCTCCATAAACGAATAGACAATTTAAACAAATCAACAAACGCTTAGCAATTGCCTCAAAACCCAGTGCAAATTTTGAAACAATCAGGCCGTTGACTTATGAAACAGTTGCAAGCTGATATAGCGCGTCTTTGTAGAGGCTTTCTCGTTGGACTCACTTTCGCTTTGTGTGTCATGTTGGGACTCAATACAGATCAGTGGTACAATCCAGAACCGATCCTAGAACTACCCATCATCCAAGAACTAAGCGATACCTACGTTCTGGGCTGGTCAACGCTTTTTGATGCAGCAATGGGAACGACCACCGCTCAGGCTTCCTTGATCGCGAACCATAGAAAAAAAGCATTACCCACTGCGGATTGGAATCGGCGAGCCATCCTAACCAAACTCAAAGATCGTGGCTTTTCCAAAGGCAAAATGAAATCTGCCAAACGCTATTTGACGTACATAGATGCCAATAAAGAAGCTGCCATGCAAGACATGGAAAGCTCGGGCGTCTTTGCGAGTATCAAAATTGCGCAGGGACTCCTAGAATCAGCAGCGGGTAGCTCCAAGCTCGCTAGATCGACGAATAATCACTTCGGTATCAAAGCGAGGGCAAATGAGACGGGGCGAATGAAACTAAGGGCTAAACAATTTGCACGATTGACGGATGCAGATTATACGCCTACATTTCCTGCGATTGGAGTCTATCGAATGACCGACGACAACTACCACGACCGCTTTGAAAGCTACCGAAACGTAGGCGATAGTTACGCCCGACATACCCAACTCCTAACCCGCAATTGTACGCTCGGTAAAGTTGGATGCTACGGTTGGATATGGTCGAATTTTCCAGTGGGCAAAGCTAGTTGTGATATCACGCCCGCTGCCCAATCTTTTTACGGTTTTTCTCGCTTATCACCCGAATATTTTTTTGATGGTAAAGTGCAATTGCCTTATTTTGCTGCTGCTGCCTGCGGACTCAAAATGGCGGGTTATGCTACCTCTAAAACCTATCATAAGAAACTATCGTACATTATTAGTACTTATGAACTTTGGAGGTTAGATTTGGCAGTAAAAAGAAAGCAAGGATAAAAGCATGATCAACTACATCAAAGGAAAAATTAACTACAAAACGCCCACCTATATCGTCGTAGAAACCTACGGCATCGGCTACGAAGTTAACATCAGTCTGAATACCTATACGGAGATCGAGAAACTGGAAGAACTCAAAATCCTAATTCATCAGCACATCAAAGAAGACAGCCATACGCTATATGGCTTTTCCACGGCAGTAGAAAAAAGTCTATTTCGCCACCTCATTTCCGTTTCGGGTATTGGTCCTAACACTGCACAAATCGTACTATCAGGAATGAAACCAGACGAAGTGCGTGCAGCAATCATTGGGGAAGATGATCGGGCGTTCAGTCGGGTGAAAGGCATCGGACCAAAGACTGCCAAGCGCATCATCCTAGATTTGAAGGATAAAATACTGAAAGATTCTGGCGAAGAAACCATCCTTCCTACGGGAGCTTCAAACAATACATTCCGTGATGAGGCGTTATCTGCTTTGTTGGCACTCGGATTCAACAAAATCAAAATCCAAAAGGTGCTAAACAAAGTGCTAAAAACACAACCCAATATCGGAAGTGTAGAGGTCTTGATAAAAGCCGCTTTGAAGCAGTTGAGTTGAAAATGCAAATTATGCGCACACGAAGTTTTGAGTAATGCTTAAAGTAAATCTTAGCAAAGTTCTTGAAATCGCTCAACAAATAAACAAGTACGCTTAATTAGCCAATAGCCAATTAGGGGTATACGAAGTTTTTTGGTGATGCCTGAGAAAATTTTAGTAAAGCTCTGGAGATCGCGCAACAAGTATGCTCAAGGGATTTTTATGGACGGAAACACAAATTTCAACTTATTTTTCTCCAAAAAATAAGTTGAAATTTGTGTTTCCGTCTATAAAAATCCCTTGAGCATACTTGTTGCGCGATCTCCAGAGCTTTACTAAAATTTTCTCAGGCATCACCAAAAAACTTCGTATACCCCTAATTGGCTATTGGCTA
>JBCDKV010000737.1:0-2806 GCA_038746215.1 Bacteroidota bacterium
ACGAAATATGGGTAGGAAGTCATAAAACCCCAAATCTAAGCGCCGTAGGTGCGAACTATGGCGAAATCATAGTACGTACCTACGGCACTTAGGGGCATTTTTAGCTTTTTTTCTACCCACAGTCCATCCCTTACGGGATTTTTAAAAAACAAATAGCGTGCGAGAATCTTTTTTCTCCTCATTTTTTAACCGAAAGCCAAGTCAGAAAGTACGAAATTATTTAATTTACAGTGTGTTTCCGTCCGAAGAGGCTTATCAAACATACCTGTTGAGCGATTTTATTGCATTAACTAGGCTGTTTTTAAGCAAAATGTCAATAGAAACAGGACTTTACACAATCCTAAATTTAAAGCAAAAATGAAAAATATGAAGCGGTTCTCTTGTTGTAGTCTCCTACTATTTTTCTTATTCAATACGATGCTGATGGGACAACAACAAGATTTGAACCAGCAAAAAATGGCGCAACTCCAATTTATGATCGGAGATTGGGTTGGTGTTTCTACGACCTACAAAGATGGCGTCATCGATCAGCAAGTGCCTGCTTTTCAGAAAATTCAGTACGCCGTAGATCAGCGCATCATTACCATTGACTTACACTCAGAGACGCTGCAACTCCATACCGTCATTTACTACGACGAAGTGGCACAACAATACTGTTACCATCCTTTCTACAAAAACGGTACGAACAAATACACCGCAGCATACATAGACGGAAAGCTCGTAGTCACCAAAGATGCAACCACCCGATTCATCTTTGGTCGGACTGCCGAAAACGGTTTTCGAGAATATGGAGAACGACTCGTTGATGGCGTGTGGATTCGGTATTTTGAGGATAATTTTAAGAATATTCAGTGATGTGCTATGCAATCGTCAAAGGCTATTCGTATGGCAATCGCAAGAAATTTTTTTCTGTTTATGATATTGATATGTTTATTTGTTTAACTGATAATCATTGACTATAAAAGCAAAATCAAGGGAATCTGTGCAATAAACAGATCAACAATTCAACGAATAAACAAAGTCTAGCTTTCTTGCGATTGCCATAGACTAGTTATTACAGATTTACTCAAATTGTTGATTTTCTTAAGAGACAAACATATTTGCTCTTAGTCTAATTCATCGGATTCACCTATAAATAAAGAGGATCGGCAGCTTGAAAAGAATATATTTGCTTATAATTGCCCGTAGTTGACCTCAGAAGTTATACATATACACCTTTACTTATGAACACCTATAAAATAGCAGCCGTCAATGGCGACGGTATTGGACACGAAATTGTGCCAGCGGGACTAAAAGTGCTAGCCGCTGCTGCTGCGAAACACCAGTTTGAACTGGATGTGACTACTTTTCTCTGGGGCGCACATCGCTACCGCGACCAAGGCGCATTCATGCCGAAAGATGGATTAGAGACACTCAAAAAATACGAAGCGGTCTTTTTTGGAGCAGTTGGATTGCCAGAAGTAGATGATCGCTTACCGTTCAAACTGTACACGTATTTGGTTAGAAAACACTTCAACCAATACGTCAATTACCGTCCAGTCAAGCTGCTTTCAGGTGTGGATGGACCCTTGAAATTCAAGACGACTAAAGACATTGATTTTGTCATCATTCGTGAAAATATCGAAGGAGAGTTTGTCCAAAATGGTAAAATATTTGACCCTGAAAAAGCGCATGGTTTTGCTACGGAAACCAATCTATTCACACGGCACGGTATAGAACAAGTGGCGCATTATTCCTTCCAATTAGCACGCAAACGGAGAGGAAAAGTCACCAATGTCACCAAATCCAATACGCTGATTCATACCCTCTTCTTCTGGGATATGGTGATGCAAGAAGTAGCAGAACAATATCCTGATGTCACTTACGAAAAGTTATACGTCGATGCGGCTTCCGCTAGCTTTGTACTGTCTCCTGAGCGTTTTGATGTGATCGTCACGACCAATATGATCGGCGATATTCTGAGTGATTTGGGCGGAGCAATTATGGGAAGTTTAGGACTAGGACCCAGCGGCAACATCAATCCAGAAAAAGATTTTCCAAGCATGTTTGAACCCATCCACGGTTCTGCGCCTGATATTGCAGGAAAGGGCATCGCCAACCCAATCGGACAAATCTGGTCGGGTGCTTTGCTGCTAGAACATTTGGGGGAACAAGCAGCGGCAGACGACATCGTGAAAGCGATAGATCAGACGGTTGGTACAAAGATTTTGACGGCGGATATGGGCGGTAAGACCACAACCGATGAAGTCACCGATATTATCATCGAAGCCATATCCTCATGATTGATTTTAGCCAGTTCAGAAGTATAGATATTAGCCTAGCTTACAATGAACACATCGCAGGTTTTTCGTCGAACACGGCTAGAGATTTGAAGGAAGATGGCTGGAATGCGCGATGGCTCAATATCTATTCCCACGCAGGTACACACATGGATGCGCCCTTGCATTTCGGACTGTCGGGTACGATTGATAAATTTAGACCAGAGCAATTGATGGGCAAAGCTTGGGTCGTCGATTTGACGCATGTTGCTCCCAAAGCGAAGATCGAAGTCAGTGATCTGGGGACAGTGGCGGCAAACATTCAAGCTGGGGATAGTCTGATTTTGCACACTGCTTGGAGTCAATACCTGAAACAGCCCGAAATCTATCGTGACCAACTGCCACGTATCAGTACAGATTTGGCAAAATGGATGGTTGCAAAAGAGGTCAAAATGTTAGGGGTAGAACCGCCTTCCGTTGCCGATGTCAATAACTTAGCAGAAGTGACGGAAATCCACGAAATTTTACTGCGAGGCAACGTCATTATC
>JBCDKV010000738.1:0-2805 GCA_038746215.1 Bacteroidota bacterium
AAGCGGAGAAACTGATTGAAATTAGCCGCTCTAAGAATCCACCTAATTTCATAAAAAACGACCTTGGTGAACTGAGTCAGCTACTCCTTCAAAATCGAGGTGAACAGCAAGAAAACTTAGAAGTACAGTTAGAAGGATTTTTGACACAAGTCAATGCAGACGAGAATGAAATCACCATTCGGAATCATAGTGCAGAACAGCTACACACGGTCATTGTTCCACAACCACAACTTATTCGCATCATCAAAGAGTACTGGCTGAAAAAGGTCTCTATTCAAGCTCGAAAAACGACCTTTGGTATTATGATCTTGCAAGGAATTGAGAAAGTAGCGTAATAAAATGCTCACCGCTCGCGAACAATTTATCCGCTCGCTGCCACTCCAAAAAGTGGCAAGCGGACTATTTTGTACATTACTCAAAACTTCCTACACGATTAATAAGCTATAGAAAAATCGTAAGATCAATTTTATTACAATCACCTGAAAACATAGCTCAAAATCATCGCCAATTACCAATAAATCCTCTTACCTTTGCGTCCCGTACGTAAATGTTAAGACGATTTAAAACATATTAATGGCTAAGTATATTTTTGTTACGGGCGGTGTCACTTCTTCCCTCGGAAAAGGAATTATTGCAGCTTCTCTGGCTAAACTTCTACAGGCAAAAGGTTTTTCAGTTACCATTCAAAAGTTTGATCCTTACATCAATGTAGATCCTGGTACAATGAATCCGTATGAGCATGGGGAATGCTACGTGACGGATGATGGTGCCGAAACGGATTTAGATTTGGGACATTACGAGCGGTTCTTAGGAACGCCTACTTCGCAAGCAAATAATGTCACAACAGGACGCATTTATCAGACGGTTATACAAAAGGAGCGCAAAGGAGAATATCTAGGCAAAACTGTCCAAGTTATTCCACACATCACCAATGAGATCAAGCGTCGGGTGCAACTGCTGGGTCAAAAAGGAGCGTTTGATATTGTGATCACCGAGTTGGGCGGAACGGTGGGAGATATTGAATCGCTACCCTATTTGGAAGCCCTTCGACAAATGCGCCGCGAACTGGGACAAGATAACTGCCTCGTCATTCACCTCACCCTCCTACCCTATTTGCAAGCTACAAAAGAACTGAAAACTAAACCCACACAACATTCCGTCAAAGATTTGCAACAAGCTGGTATTCAACCAGATATATTGGTTTGTAGAACAGAGCATGAAATCACGATGGACATTCGGCGTAAGTTGGCCTTATTCTGTAATGTCGAAATTAGTGCAGTAATCGAAGCCATAGAAGCCGAGAGTATCTATCATGTTCCACTACTGATGCTCAAAGAAAAGCTGGATATTGCCGTCATTCAAAAGCTCAATTTGCAAGACAAGCAAGAAGCGAAACTGAAAAAATGGCGACGATTTTTGGATAAGCTAGGCAATACTACTGAGGAAGTCCGAGTAGCATTGGTGGGTAAATATGTAGAACTACCAGATGCCTATAAGTCTATTTACGAAGCATTCATTCATGCTGGCACGGCACTCGAATGCAAGGTGAAAGTAGAGGCAGTCCATTCAGAAGAGTTGGAAGCTAGCATGTCGAAGGTCAAAAAACGGCTCAAAAAATTTGATGGTATCTTGGTAGCTCCAGGTTTTGGTGATCGCGGAATAGAAGGTAAAATCAACGCCATTCAATTTGCGAGAGAAGCCCAAAAACCACTTTTTGGTATCTGTTTGGGGCTACAATGTGCAGTGGTAGAATATGCTCGTAATGTGCTAAAATTGGAGGAAGTCAATTCATCGGAGATCAATGCTCGTACAAAAAATCCAATCATTGACATCATGCCCGAGCAGAAAAATATCTCCGAGATGGGTGGTACGATGCGTTTGGGTAGCTACGATTGTAAAATTGGTAAACACTCGCTGCTACACAAAGCTTACGGACGAATAAGAATTCAAGAACGCCACCGTCATCGCTACGAGATCAACAACAACTATCTAGAGGATTTGGAGCAGGCAGGTATGCTAGCAACGGGCATCAATCCTAAATCTGGTCTGGTCGAAGCGATGGAAGTCCCCGAACATCCGTGGTTCGTCGGTGTACAGTTTCATCCAGAATATAAAAGTACCGTAGAAACGCCGCATCCCTTGTTTGTCTCTTTTGTGAAGGCTTGCTGTGATGGTAAGGAGGATAGGAATTAGGTGTAAAGCAAGTGGATAAACTTATCGAAAAATTTGTGTTTCCGTCCGTAAAAGATCTTTGGTCATACTTGTTGCGCGATCTCAGGAGCTTTACTAGAAGCTGTTCCGAGGCTTACTCAAAACTTCGTGCACATCTATACTACAATCGGGGTGAAAAAGTGCTTTCATCTTTGAAAAAAGATAGGTTTTGTTCACATCATTTACCTCTAAATCTAGGGGTAAGTTTTCGCTGAGTAGGAGGTCGACACCTCCTCAGCGAATCAAGGTTTTTTAAGGACAAAGAAGCGATTCTCGCTGAAAAAACCTCGATCAAATTTGGCAGGCTCGATGCCGCCAAATTTGAAAGTACACCTAATAGCCTGTATTTAGAAATGCCAAGAGAGCGAAATACACTTTTTTATCCCATACGCAGTATAATTTATAAAAAAAATTACCAGCTAGGCAGCGTATTGCATCCCCTGTCCGTTTTAATGGCACGTAATGAAAAATTAATACACGCTTTTGGTCGGCTCCTCCTTTACTCTCGCTGATACAATTCTTAGTAGGAGCCGATTTTTTTCTTTCCTTATTTTACTATTCCTATCTTTGGTACTCGATTTACTGTTGTTGTAA
>JBCDKV010000739.1:0-2796 GCA_038746215.1 Bacteroidota bacterium
CGTAAATTGTACCGCAGAAAAAATGGGATCAATGAAATTTAAGCTCAGTTCTTGCTCATTCCAATGAAAAACATTGAGTGCTAATGACTTTTGGAGTTGATGCAGCTGAAATTGCTCCATTTCTGTAATCGAAGCAGTCATATTGAGCCAATCATCTAATATGTCTAATTGTAAATTAGGCTCTAAGCCAAAGGTATCTTCTAGATAAGCTAAAGTACAAATAGAAAATTCTATGCGCTTCATAATTTTCAATTTACGAAAAAGAAAAAGCTAAGTAAGCGGACAGATTTAAGCAGCTAGAAATCAGATGTAAAACACTCATTATTAGGTTTTTCGTAAATTTAATTATAGGTTATTGAGTCCACCTAAGTATTACCGAATCAAAGCCGCCACATCCAAATTCTCCTGTATCAACTCAATGGCTCGTTCTATTTTCCAAGGGGTTTTGGTGTTGATTTTTACTTCGATGCTGCTGATCGCAACCACCGCATCGTAAGTGTCCATTACTGTCGCTAATACGGGAATTTCGTGCTGAATTAGATAAGGATGATCCAAGTCTTTTTCGTTGAGCCAAACGTTATTTTTGCCGTCACCAGTCAATATAACACCGCTTAATGGACTAGCGTCTAATCCCCTTTCTTTGGCGTGTTGCTCAATTTCTTCCACAGCTACTCTGAAATTATTTTGATTCGTAATCAGCAGCATATTTTGGAAATAGGTGAACTCGTCGATCTCCAAGGAAGAACCCGCCAATATTTCTTCTACTTGATTGTCCAGTCGGTGGGCATTGAGTAGGACTTTGCCTTTGATGTTCTTTTTGATCGTTGCAATGAGCGGGAAAGAAAGCGTACGATCGAAGGGTAGGGCAGCTAGCAACGGAATCCCAATTTGCTTTAGTCTAGCTTCGATGTGAGTGCGCACATGCTCCAACTTATCGGCGTGTATCTTATTGACAATCACACCTTTGATAGGGACATTTTGTTCCCTGAAAAGCGAAAGATTCAGATTTAAGCGGTCAAACGTTCGCCCGATACCACCTTCTGCAATCAAGATAACCTCTGCGCCTAACATCTTTGCCACTTGCGCATTAGATAGATTGATGATACTCCCAACGCCGACGTGTCCTGTACCTTCGTAGACAATAATATCGTGCGTTTTTTCCAAATAAGCAGCAGCACTTTCGACTTTTTGTGCAAAGTCAAATTGCTCAGGTTTTTCAATAAAATCTGCGGTCAAACCAGAGGCAATAATGATCGGACTGTGTATTTCGGGACGCACCTTAAATTGTAGCATATCCTCGAATAGTACGGTGTCCTTATCCGTCATTTTGCCATCAATGATGAGGTGCTTCTGACCCACGGGTTTACAATAGCCCACATTGATGCCCATCCTATGAATAGCAGCCGCCAGACCCAGTGTACAAGTCGTTTTTCCTTTGTGCTGTCCCGTTGCTGCAATGTAAAGTTTCTTTGCCATTTCTATGATTTGCAAGCTAGAACAGCCAAGGGAAGTGAATGTTTAAGCGCCAGTACTTGCTTCTCAATCCACCCGTTGCAACAAATTTTTATAGCGTGCTTCACAAGCCTCCAAAGCAGCAATCGTCTTCGCTCTTTCCGTTGTCATATTAGCCTTCAATTGTAGTAGTTCGGCAATGAGTTCGCTGTTGTTTTCTAGCAATTGTGCATAATTATTGTTGTACTCTCCGATACGACTGCGCTGTAAATTAATTTCTTTTTGTAAGCGTTCATTGATTTCCGCTAGGGTCTGCACTTTGGATTTCAAGTCTCCATTGCTGGCTGTGAGTTGCCCAATGCGGTGATTTTTACTTTTCAGTAGCATCGTATTTTCTTGGTGCTGTCCTTTTTGTTTTGCGCTTTGCAAGGCTTCGTACTGCTGGTTTAGCGTAGTGTATTTTTCTTCCCAATCGGCGGCATGCTCTCCTACTCTTCTGCGTTCTTCTTCCAAAAGTTCGATGCGTGCTGCCAAAGTTGCTTGCTCTGCTTTTGCGGCTTGCAATTGTGCTTCCCAATCGCTTGTGCGACTATTGGCTGCGGACTGGTGTTCTTCCGTTAGCTGATGAAGCCGTTCTTTCCATTCTTTTTGTTTCCGCTCGTATTGTTCCTGTGCGGCTGCTAGACGATCTGCTAATTCTTGTTTGGCGGTCGCTATGTCTTCCTTTTCCTGCACCAAATCTTGGTACTTTTCTGCCCAATCTGTTTCCATTTGACTGAGCTGTTGTTCGCGTTCCGCCAAATTACTTTGTAGTGCTTGTTTGGCAGTTTCCAATTGAGTGATATTCGCTTCTTGTGTTTCCTGTTGCTTTTGTAGTTGTACTTGTGCTTGCTCTAAATCCTTGACTTGGACGAAATGATCTTGTTTTTTGGCGTTCAGTTGCAAGACCATTTCATCATTGCGATTAATCATGGCTTTGAGTTGCTCTTGACTTGCAATGTACTTACTCAGTAAGGTCGCTTGTTTCTCTTCGAGTGTTGTTTTGGTATCTTGAAACTGCGTCATCAAAGTCTGTAACTGATGCGCTATCATAGTTTTTTCTTCCTGAATTTGCTCCAAGGTGGTTTGACGTGCTTGGTGGGCTTGCTCTAGGGTTTGATAGGCAGCTTCCTGTTCGGCAATGCGTTCATCTTTCTCCGTTTCTATGTTGCGCAATTGCTGCAAGACATCCGCCACTCGTTCTTCCGCACTTTTCCACTCGTTCACTTTTTGCTCGTAAGCAGTATTCAATTCCGCTTGTTGTTGTTCCCAAGCCTGTTCTTTGGCTTGTGTACTTTGTTCGAG
>JBCDKV010000740.1:0-2795 GCA_038746215.1 Bacteroidota bacterium
AGGTAAGGCATCCCACCCGCTAGCGGTTCTCTTCGTTGAAAAGATACTTAATCTTTTCTGCAAGCAACACTGCGAGAATGTTGAAAAGCCTCGCCAGCCGAGAGGATTCCTACGTTTAACTTAGAAAAGGGAACCCTTGCATCCCTTTTGCTGAGTAGTATCAGAACAAAATCTGCTCGGTCAAAATGCGGAACTTATTGTTTGTCCGTTACTAAGGATAAAAATTTGAATACGGAGGGACAAATTTCTGATGAACACACTACCAATAACAAATCTGTTCGCCAAATATTGCTAGACAGAAAAATCGTTCCCGAAAATCTGCCAGCAGAAGAAGACATCAAAAAATTAGAACAAGAGTCAATAAAGAAGAAAAGCACTTTAGAAAGAATCCTGATCGACTTTCTTAACGGACAAACGAATAAATGGATTAATCATATTATTTCGTTAAAAAAATGCTAAAACATTACAACTTTCATTAATGTGACCGAAGTACTAACTAATTTTATCGGCTTTCCACATAATTGGTACGCACGGTAATCAACTGGCACTGCATATTTTACAAACAGCATAAAAAACAATAGCATGGTAGCAGCAAAAGCAAGCTCAAAGGAAAGCTCATCGCGTGCCCTCACCAACATTCGTACACTTTCTCCCGAATTGGGTAATTCTATTGGATGTGTCATCGCCTCAGGTACGACTATCGAAGGGCAAATGAATACAACCGAAAACGTTCGCTTGGATGGGCGGCTCAAAGGAAGTTTGGCTTGTCAGAAACGATTGGTAGTCGGGCAAAAAGGTATCGTAGAAGGTAGTGTCGCCGCACTGGAAGCCGATATCAGTGGTCGCGTAGAAGGCGATGTGCAAGTAGAAGGGTTACTGATTTTGAGGGCAAGTGCTAAAATCGGTGGAACGATAAAAACGAAAGCCATACAGATCGAAATGGGTGCTACTTACGATGGGGATTGTAAAATTGGTTAGCTTTGCGCAACCAACTGCATCTGAATGAATATTATACGCCTAGTTCGCTTTCCTAATTTACTGATCGTCGCCATCACGCAGTATCTGATTTACGATCTGGTATTCTTTGATCGTTATCAGCAATTTTCAATTCATCCAAGTCTGGATACTTGGCAGCTTTGCCTGTTGGTACTATCCACACTTTGCATTGCTGCTGGTGGCTACATCATCAACGATGTTTTGGACTACGAAATCGACCTGATCAATAAGCCTGATCGCTTGATTATTGGTCGAATTATCCCTATTCGTACCGCCAAACAGCTCTACTATTGGAGCATTGCTTTAGGGTTCGCCATTTCGTTCTATCTTGCGCTAGTCACCGACAATCTACCGTTGCTGGTACTCTATCCCATTGCGGTAGCTTTGCTGTATCTTTATTCCAGATACTTCAAAAAAAGCTTTTTGACGGGTAATCTGATCGTGGCTTTTTTCTGTGCTTTTGTTGCTGGTATCGTGTGGGTAGCAGAACGAGATGGCTTCACCGAATTAACTATAGCGTCCGGTGAAACCGCTGCTTATTTGCGTACGATTCTCCTCTTCTATTTGCTTTTTGCTTTCATTTCGACACTTTTTCGGGAAATTATTAAGGATATAGAAGACGTAGAAGGAGACCGCATCGGGGCTTGCACTACACTGCCCATTATACTCGGTTTGCGGCGATCAAAAGTCGTTTGTGCAGCGGTAGCCCTTGTCCTGATACTTTTACTCTTCTCCCTTATTCGGGTGCTGTGGGTAAACACCTATTACCTCGCCATTCTTTTCGCCATTCTTTTCATTTTTTCTCCTATTATTTACGCCCTGTTTAAGTTATATGCCGCTGAAAACAGCAAAGACTTTGGTCATATTAGTCAGATCGCTAAATTGATTATGCTGACGGGTTTGATTATGCTATTCTTAATTGCTTGATTCCTTGAATTTCGCACATATCCAATAGGAATATAAGCATAGAAAATCTTATTTTTGCCCGCATAAATTGATTTCTGAATGATACCAGTAGAAGTTTTAGAGGAGGCTTTAAGAAGTAGATTCCACTATTCTGTAACCGCGACCGCCAGACAACTGTATAGCAATAAGGCAGTCATTTCCGTGTCCATTGACACCGACCAAATATTTGCAAGAGTTTTACATAAGGGCAAAATTTACGATGTCGATTTTGATTATTTTGACAGTAAGTATTTGCGAAATGATGACGATGAATTATTGCAGGGAGATTGTGATTGTGGTGTTGAAAACTGTGTCCACCAAGCAGCGGCACTGATGGCTAGCATTGAAAAGAAAAAGGTAGGCAGTGCTAAGTTCTTTAAGAACAAACCACCGGTCGCAAAACCTATCATTGACTTATCCAGAGAACTCAAAGGTAGACACGCTGGCGAGTATCGACCATTTCCCATCGAGCGTGGTTGGAAGCGCGCCTTAAATCAATTTTCGCAAGCTAATCCTTCCCTTTACAACCGGTGGAATGAATCCTTCGAGGGAAAATTTATTACCCCCAATGAGTTAGAGCTACAAAATGTCTACACGAACTACTACGTAGCACGAAAAGGCGATAAAAAAATTAGAATAAAAGTAGAGCAAGACGGAAAGGTCTACATCAAATGTATGAGCTGCGAAACTAGAACCTCCAAACTCTGTTCACACCAAACCGAAATTTTACAGAAAGCCAGTCCTGTCTTGGAAAACCTCAATTTAAAAGATCCAAATTGCTATGAAAACGTCTTGCGGAATGCAGCAAAGACACTAGGCGTACCAGCGCAAGCCATCACGACTTATTTTGACCT
>JBCDKV010000741.1:0-2788 GCA_038746215.1 Bacteroidota bacterium
CTTTACGGTCGAAGTGAAAGAAGCTAATAATCAGCCCATGACTTACACCATTGCGGTGGTGGACGAAGGCTTACTAGATTTGACCAATTTCAGAACCCCGAATCCGCATACTGCCTTTTACGCCAAAGAAGCACTGGGCGTACAAACTTGGGATCTCTACGATCAAGTGATTGGTGGCTACGGTGGTGAAATGGAGCGTATTTTGAGCATTGGTGGAGACGGCGAGGTAGAAGTTAGTACGGAAAAACAAAGTGCCAACCGCTTCAAACCCGTGGTCATGCACTTGGGACCATTTTATCTACAAAAAGGCAAAGCCCAACACAAAATCACGATGCCCAATTACGTCGGTTCGGTGCGAACAATGGTCGTAGCTGCCAACCCAAAAGGCGCATATGGGAATGCAGAACAAACGGCTGCGGTCAAGAATCCGCTGATGGTGCTGGCGACTTTACCACGGGTACTAGGAACGCAAGAGCGATTGCAATTACCCGTGACGGTATTTGCGGGTGAGCAAAAAGTGAAGCAGGTGCAAGTTTCGATTCGAGAAAGTAGTGGATTGGTGCAAATCGCAGGTGGGGCAAATCAACAAGTGCGTTTTGCGAAGCCAGGCGAAAAAACGATTTATTTTGATTTGCAAATTCCAGAAGCCGTTGGAGTCGCTAAATTTACGATTGATGCGAAAGGCAATGGCGAAAGTGCAAGTCAAAGCATCGAAATTGATATACGCAATCCCAATCCTTACGCAACGGATGTGCAAACCGTGGTCTTGAATCCAAACGAGCAGCATCGCTTTGATTTTGAAGCCGTCGGGATTAAAGGGACGAATACAGGAACGCTAGAAGTCTCCAATATTCCGCCCATCGACCTCGGACGACGCCTGCGCTATTTGATTCGCTATCCGCACGGCTGCATAGAGCAAACCACTTCTTCCGTTTTTCCACAGTTGTATGTCAAAAATCTGTTGGAGCTTCCCGAAGCACAAACCGAAAAAATACCAACCAACATCAAAGCAGGCATCAATCGTTTGAAGCAATTCCAAACTTCGAGCGGAGGATTTGCCTACTGGCCAGGTGATGAAGACGATAGTGCTTGGGGTAGCAACTACGGCGGACATTTTCTATTGGAAGCCAAAGCTCAGGGCTACAATGTGCCAAGTGCAATGCTCAGTCGCTGGACGAAATTTCAGCAAACCCGCGCCCGAAATTGGCAAGCGAGCGAATTTGATGAGTACTATTATCGCTACGATGACCTGACGCAAGCCTATCGTTTGTACACTTTAGCCTTAGCAGGTTCACCCGAATTAGCGGCGATGAATCGCTTACGAGAAAATGGCGATCTATCCATGCAAGCGAAGTGGCGTTTGGCGGCTGCTTATGCTTTGATCGGCAAAAAAGAAGCAGCGCAGGACATCGTGCTTAATGCCAGTTTAGATGTTCCCGCTTATCAGGCACTAGGTTATACTTATGGCTCTGATTTGCGAGATCGTGCTATGATTGTGGAAACGCTGGTGGCTTTGGAAGATAAAAAACAAGCCGCTAACATTGTGCAAGCTATCTCCCAACAGATGAGCCAAGATCGTTGGTACAGCACCCAAACCACTGCTTACTGTCTTTTGGCGGTCAGTAAATTTGTAGGAGAAAATGGCACGAGCAAAAAGTTTCAGTTCGCGTATCAATTGGGTGGCAAAGCGGTCAATGCGGGTTCAGATTATCCCTTAGTGCAAGTGGATGTACCCTTGGAGGCAAGCAACAATCGTTCTGTCACCATCGAAAACAAGCACGATAACATCCTCTATGCCCGTCTGATTTTAAGTGGTCAACCAGCCGTGGGTAAAGAAACCGCCGCTGCCAGTAATCTGGAAATGGAGATTAATTATACGAATTTGGATGGCACTACCATTGATCCAAGTCTTCTATCGCAAGGCACAGACTTTGTTGCCGTCGTCAAAGTCCGTAATCCTGGTACGAAGGGCATCAATTACGATGAGATCGCGCTGACACAAATTTTCCCATCGGGCTGGGAAATCACCAATACTCGTATGGATGATCTAGCTGCCCTCGACAGCAGTACACCCGAATACCAAGACATTCGCGATGATCGTGTGTACACTTATTTTGACATCCGAAAAAATACGACCCAAACCTATCGCATTCGCCTAAACGCCGCCTATCAAGGACGCTATTACTTGCCTGGTGCTAGTTGTAGCGCGATGTATGACAATGATATTCAGGCTAGAAAAACGGGGCAGTGGGTAGAAGTTGTTGGAGTAGGGGAAATATGATACTATACTGAAAACGGGGTAAAAAAGTGCTTTTATTTTTGAAAAAGATAAGTTTTGCTCACATCATTTACTTCTAAATCTAGGGGGAAGTTTTCGCTGAGGAGGAGGTCGACACCTCCTCAGCGAATCAAGGTTTTTTAAGGACAAAGAAGCGATTCTCGCTTCTTTGTCCTTAAAAAACCTTGATCAAATTTGGCAGGCTCGATGCCGCCAAATTTGAAATTACACCTAGTCACTTGTATTCAGAAATGTCAAGGAGGCAAAATGCACTTTTTTATCCCAAACGGCGTATAAGTCTTTTGAGTAAGCCGTTTTCTTGAATTAGTTCAAGATGCTAAAGAAAAATGCGCTATACCTTTCAGATTTTAGAAATGTAATTTAATACAGTGTAATTTAAGTTTTTACTAATTTTAGATTTAACCCAATAAGTTTCAACTAATTGTTATTCAGGTATTTACAATGGGCTAAAGCCACATTGGAATGTATATAAATTTAGGTTACACTGTA
>JBCDKV010000742.1:0-2788 GCA_038746215.1 Bacteroidota bacterium
ATCGCATTGCCGATCGCAATGATTTGGATGCAGTGATTCATGTAGGAGATTACATTTACGAATATGGAGAAGATCATCCTTATCAAGATATTAATTTGAGCGATCGCCAGACGATTCCTACTGGAGAAATTGTTAGCTTGGATGATTATCGCCAACGTTATTCTTTGTATCGTTTGACGAAGCCTTTGATTCGTGCGCATCAGCAACACCCTTTCATCGTTACTTGGGACGATCACGAAGTAACCAACGATGCTTACGAAGATGGTGCAGAAAACCATCAACCAGAAACCGAAGGAGATTACGCCACTCGTAAAGTAGTCGCTACACAAGCCTATTTTGAATGGTTACCGATTCGCGATAATGGTACACAACAAGTGTATCGCCGCTTCAACTATGGCAATCTAGTAGATTTATTTGTGCTGGATACGCGCCACGAAGCACGTACCGTTCAACCTTTGGCAGTTTTTCAACCTGATTTCAATGAAATGCGCACCTTGTTAGGAGATGAGCAGAAAGCATGGTTGTTGGATGGACTAAAATCTTCTGATGCAAAATGGAAAGTAGTGGCACAGCAAGTGATGTTTTCGCCATTCAACATTGGATTTGCCGCACCAGGAGCGGCAATTACCAATCGTGATTCTGTACTAGGTGTTGAATCAGCAGTATTGGATATTTGGGATGGTTATCCAGCAGAGCGTCAGCAAATTGTGGATGAAATTAGCCAAAACAATATTGACAATGTTGTCATTCTCTCTGGTGATTTTCATTCTTCTTTTGCTTATGATGTGACCACTCAACCTGCTTTGTATCCAGTGGCAGAGACAAATTATTTGCCTTTCCCAAGTCCAGCATACAATGCGACCACAGGAGAAGGTTCCGTAGCCGTAGAGTTCATTACCCCTTCGGTTTCTGCTGCGAATTTTGATGAAAATTTCGATGCGGCGACTTCCGCTCAGTTTGAATTTTCTTTAAACAACGACCTTTCCGCTGCTTTCGGTATTAATGCAGGACAACCAATCATTTACAATCCTCATTTGAAATTCAACGACTTGGATCGCAATGGCTATGTTTTGTTGGATGTTAAAGCAGATCAAGCACAAGGGAATTTCTACTACGTCCCGACGGTAAGCGAAATTAGTGAGGAAGAATCTTTTGGAACGGCATTGAGTACGCAAGATGGCGATAATCACCTGACGGCTAATCAAACAGAAAGTCCACTAAAGGCGGCACAGGCTGAACCAGCACCAGATAATCCGCCAAGTGCTGCGACGACTGCCAATTTGCAAATTATTCACAATGCTGCTCACCAAACCGTAGATATTTTGGTGAATGACAATGCTTTCCTCAACGCTTTCGCTTATCGCACGGCTACGCCTTTTGTGGAAGTGCCAGCAGACGTGGAATTGAACCTAGATTTAGTACCTACTAATGGACAAACAGGTCTAGAAATGGTCTCTACTAGCGTTACGTTGGAAGCTGGAAAAACTTATATTGCTATTGCTTACGGCACATTCGATGCTAATGACGAATTTGACGTTCAGTTGGCAGTTTTCGATGAAGCGACTATGACCGCCGCTACCACTGGAAATGTAGACTTGCAATTCTTCCACGGAGCCACCAATGCGCCTACAGTAGATATCCGCAATGGAGCAAGTAACCTATTTGAAAATATCGCTTATGGTAATTTCGCGGATGCTTATCTAAGCGTTCCTGCGGCTAGCTACACTTTAGGAGTAGCGGCAACAGGCAGTGCGGATATTGTTGCGGCTTATACTGCCAACTTAGACTTTTGGAAAAATAGAACCGCAGTTGTTTTTGCAACAGGAGATTTGGCAGGTAACACGTTCCAGCCTTGGGTTGCACTTTCCAATGGAGGTACTTTTCCATTGAATGTTGCGAATGCTAATAATGATTTCCAAATCACGCCAGCTAGTACAAGTATTTGGAATGAATCCGAAGCCTTGATCTTGGGTGTTTTTCCAAATCCAAGTCTGGAAGAAAACACCTTACGCTATATTCTCAATGAAACAGGTAGAGTCAAAGTAGATCTTTTGGACATCAACGGAAGATACCTCAAAACTATCTTTGAAGGAGAGCAAGAAAAAGGTGGATATAATCTAACCGAATCTTTGGATGGTCTGCAAAGTGGCATTTATCTCTATCGTTTGCAATTAAACGATCAGGTAGTGACTCGTAAGTTTGTCAAAGAATAAATTGAGTGTAGAGAAGTCAGATGGAGTTTCATTTATCTGACTTCTTTGTTTCATTCATAATTTTTGGAAATTTCGATTTACGTTGTGGCAGATGCTTTATATCTGCCATTTTTATTGATAGTAAATTTTTGACACCAATCTTCCTGCACAGGAATTACAATGTACCCCGTTTATACCCTACATATTTCTACTATGCTCAACTTTATTATAACTCGAATTCTAAGTCCGTATCCGGAGTAGCCCAACATAACGATTTTACTGCTTTTCACACATGGGCGTACAATAGCTGTGTGTGGAGCTTGCGAGTCTGCCTACTTAGCACTAGAAAAAATACTAGGAGAATAAATACTGTTATATCAAAACCATCTCTTATTTTATGTGAATGACAAAGTTGATTCCCGTTTTATCGTTAATGATGACTTTCAATTTTCATTGCTTAAGAGCTTGTTTGGAGCAGGATTGAACTGTAAATCAGTAGTTTACGGTTCTGGCGAAGAAAATAATAGCGACTTTATCGGGATAAACGAGCGATTATTTTCAAAGTCAGGTTCGGAAAATATTGGTTTACAGGAAGA
>JBCDKV010000743.1:0-2776 GCA_038746215.1 Bacteroidota bacterium
GAATCGCTCAAACTAGAGATAGCGTTGATCGTTTCGGAACTTATCAGCAAGGGCAGTATTAAAGCATCGAAAAATAGGATTGAAAATGAACTGATTCCTTTTCTTAAAAGAACAATTGAGCGCTTTGGCGCTTACAGTTCTTTCGTAGGCTTTTGGTATCCCAGTGAAGAAGACGAAAGGCAAATAGTTAGAAATATCAAAATCCATACTGCTAAGCTTGAAATGGAGCATAAACCAAAAACAAAGGCTCAGAAAGTAGAAAATTTACATCATCTAATCACAGCTTAGTAAAAATGGATTCAGGGCTAGTTAATTTATCAAGTCGCGCGAAGACTGATCTTGCTAAGCTAAAAAAGAAAACAGTAAGTTAGGATTCAGAATCTGGGAAATCTTGATTGATACCATAGAAAACCCATTCTCAGGTAAAGGTAAGCCTGAACCACTAAAGGGAGATCTCAGTGGTTTCTGGTCCAAACGAATTAATGATAAACACAGGATGATTTATAAGGTAGAAGAGGGTATTCTATACATCATTTCTTTCTATGGACATTACGACGATAAGTGATCTTATTTGTACCCGCTATCTAGTAAAGTGAATTAGGGGCAAAATTATCCATATCATGTAGCGAAGCTTTGCTAAACTTTTGGAGTTCAGTAAAGCACTCGAGATCGTGTAATAAAATACGCAAAATCACAACCACCTCAACCATAAAACTCACTATCTACTACCTCAGTTTCACCATCTTGCGTAATGGCATACACAAAGCCTTCTTGTAGACTGTAAGCACCCGTTTCGCCTGCTTTGTTGATGGCCAAATAACCGATTTGCAAATCTTTATCCTTCGTTTTTTGCCGCTTTGCGATACGCAAAACGGCTTCTTCGCAAGCTGCTTGTGGCGTTCTACCTTGGCGCATCAGTTCCACCACCAAAAAAGAACCGAGTGTTTTCAAGACTTCTTCTCCGACCCCAGTAGCCGTTGCGCCTCCAACTTCGTTATCCACAAATAGTCCCGCACCGATTATGGGTGAATCACCAACCCTGCCTGCTAATTTATACGCCATACCACTGGTGGTGCAAGCCCCAGAAAGATTACCCTCGGTATCCAAAGCTAACATCCCAATGGTGTCGTGTAGTTCAATATTGGCTTTGGGCTGATAGGTAGCGGTCTCAAGCCACGCTTCCCATTCCTCTTTTGATTTATCGGTCAACAAATTTTCTTTTTCAAAACCCTGTTCGAGCGCAAAATCCAACGCACCCTGTCCTGCCAAAATTACATGTGGCGTCTCTTCCATAACTTTTCTCGCCACCGAAATTGGGTGCTTGATATGTTGTAAATAGCAAACCGAACCCGCATTGCCCGCCTCATCCATAATGCAAGCATCCAAAGTCACGTTACCATCGCGATCTGGACGACCACCATAACCCACGGACTGATCTTTTGGATCGGCTTCTGGAATTTTAACGCCTGCCTCCACGGCATCCAAGGCACGACCCTTTTTTGCTATAATCGACCAAGCAGCAGCGTTAGCCTCCACGTTTTTCCAAGTAGAAATTACCGTTGGGACAAAATCACTGGAAGCATTTACGTTGGCTGTCGCCGTCTTAGCAGCCGCCCGCTCTTCCGATTGACAAGCTGTGGACAGGAAACCAAGCCCTAAACTGGATAATAAGGATTGGGAAAGAAAATTTCTTCTATTTAACATGAGGGAGTGGGTAATGAAAAAATTAAATAAAAATGAGAAATCTAAATGGAAAATTCAAATGAAAGTGAAAAGTCTCAATGAAAATGAAAAATGAAAGTGAAAAATCTAAATGAAAGTGAAAAGTCTCAATACTTATTTAGTTACAAGCATGAAGCCATGAAACCATCACAATATTACTCAAATTTATCCAACTGACAGTCCTTATCTTGCTCCACGGATAATCGGCTTTGCAAAAACTGACCTTCTACAACACAATGTTTGATAAAACGGGCGATTTGTTCCACGTACGAATATTCACTTACAGGTTTGCCTGCCCATTCGTGTCCGCCGTTGATACCCGTCACCAATTGAAAAGATCCACCCAAGGCTTCCGAACGATCTGCTAAACTAGCCCCACCGTCTAGCATCATGTAACCTACTTCATCGTAGTTGCAATAGTGGTGTGGCGCACTGGCGTATGGTACTAAAGGATCGCAAGTACCGTGATAAAATAGGCTAGGAATGACGGTCGTGCTTTGAATCAAGTTCTGATCTACGATAGCACCAGCCATACTGACCAAAGCTGCGTACTTGAAATCTTTGGGGAGCTTTGGACTTTCCGCCAATAAGTGCTGATCCTTCCAATAAGCAGCGTGCAAGATGGCTTCTGCGCCTGCACTGCTCCCTGCCAGCACAATTTTTTCCTTGTCTATGCCCCATTCGTTTGCCTTTTCTAGCAAAAAATTAGTCGCATCGCGTATATCCTCCACACTTTTTTGGAAAGTCAATATCTTATTGGTCGCAGCTTGGTCGCAACTAAAAGACTTGTTTTTCATGGTCAGGCGATAGGAAATGGAAGCTACCAAATAACCCATGCCAGCTAGCTGTTGAACAAATCGCACGATGTTGGTTTCGTCGCGTTGTCCGCCAGCAAATCCGCCGCCGTGTACGTATAAAATCAATGGTTTCTTTCGGATTTGGTCAGCTTCTGCTTGGTAAAAGTCGAGTTGTAAACTTGTCCCTTCTTTTTCGGCATAAGTGTAGGTTTGCTGTGCGATGTCTGTAAACAAAGCCCTTTCGTAGCGATGTGTGC
>JBCDKV010000744.1:0-2774 GCA_038746215.1 Bacteroidota bacterium
GAAAATTGCATACCAGTAACTGAGCCAAACCTATTGGCTGTGATCGGGAGGCAAAAACTTGCTCCCGATTCAACAGCCTGATCGGCAATGCTTAGTGATGCGGAGCTATTGTTGGAACGACTTATTTGTATGACACCATCTTCGGTATTGACTGGAATTTCTAGCAATACCCCTTCTTCTACACGTGTGGCTTCCAGCGGAATACTTTCGTTAAATTCTACTAGCGTCTCTACTGCTGCTTCCCCAATAGCATCAAAGCACAGCTCAAACAGTGGTGTATCATCAGCCACGATCACATTTAGGTTATCATCGCCAGACCACCAAATCAATTTAAACTCGTCAGCGGCTTCGATATAGCTGGGTGTTTGCTGGTAACTCATACCCAATGGGTCTTCATAAAATGCGATGCCAGTGTACGCCAATACGCTATCATCCCATTCTAAGGAAAACTGTAAGCTAGTCAGTGATTCAAAACCAGCCGCTGTAATCGGTAAGCAAAAGCTTTCGCCACTATTCACGGTCTTGGAGGCAATCGCTAGTTGTGCTTCGGCAACTACTTGCTCAGATTCAATCGTAATGCTTGAACTTTCTAGCAGCACAGGAAAAACGACGGGTGTTCCTGCTTCTATTCGCGTTGCCTCGAAAGGTACTGCTTCGCCAAAGCCGATCTCGGTAGTAGTAGCATAATCGAATGTAGATTCAAAGCACAGCTCGAACAAGACACTATTATCAGGAATTTCAAGCGAAGTCAAGCTTGGCTCGAGCCAAGAAAATTTGAGATCACGCCTGCTCGTCGACAGACTAGTTGGCGTAATTTCGTCTAGTAGAGCTTGGTTGGGGCGAACGTCTTTCAGTTCCAGTAAGCGTTCATCCCATTCGATCTGAAACTGCAAACCAACCAAAGAACCAAACTGATCGGCGGTGACTGGCACACAGAATTGATCGCGGGCGGTGATGGTCTTATCCGCAATTTTGATGCGAGCAGCACCTAGGTCGTCTCCATCTTCATTGACATTGATGGTACTATTTTGACCCACCACAGGAATGATGCTAAAATTGGATGCCTTTACGGCTTCTCCTACTATGTCATCAGAAAGGCGAAGGGCTGTATTGCCACTCTCATTGGCTTTAAAGCAGATTTGAAATAAGGTGCTATTTTCAGCCAAGGTAATCGGACTAGAACCCTGTTCTGTCCAAACAAATCGGGCTACGCCTCCTTGAATGCCAAAATTGACAGCATTCAAATTGGGTAGATAAGGATCGGTGCTATTGGGTTGATTGACCTCAATGTTTTGATAAGTCAAAACGGATTCGTCCCAGGCCAGTGCAAACTGAATACCTAGTAAATCTTCAAATTGGTTGGCTTTAATATCCAAACAAAAAGTGACGCCTGCCTGAACATTCGTTTCAGGATGACTAATGACGATGGTGTCTTGTGCTAATGTCTTTGAACCAAAATATAAAAAAGGAACAAAGAGGAATAGTTGTAGTACTCTCTTCATAGGATTAGTAAGTTGTCGCATGTTTTTATAGCAAAGTGATGTAAGTAGATGAACTCAAATAATCAACACTTTTGAACGGTTCTTTTCTGACCCAAAAGCACTTAAAAATAATTCCGTAGCTACGGCTATGCAACGATTTTGAAGCACTTTTAGCTCAAAAAATAACTCGCTCAAATTGTGACGCTTATTCAAGTCCATCTACTTGTGTTTTGCTTTACAATTACAAAAGTAGAGCGTATGGAAAGGAAATAAAACTACAATTTTGGTAGTTTATAGAATAGATGTTTAGGGTTTTTAAATTAAAAATTACTTAAATTATTGATTTTTAATTTATTATGTACTTGTTTAAGGCTTGCCGTATTTGATTTATAGATAATTTATGTCTTGTATTTGTAGAGAAGAATTCTATTTTTTTAAAAAAATCAGGAGTGTGCGAAGTCTCATTTTTCTAAAAAATAGACAAGTTGATTTACTCGCTTGGTATTCTTTCTGTCCAAAAGGGCCACCCAAATTGCTAATTTTTATGTAGGCGTTTACGAAGTTTTGAGCAAAACTTGGACAAATCCTACTGAGCATACTCATTGCGCGATCTCAAGCATTTAGACGGACTTGTCAAACATTAAAATGAATAATACTTTTTTAATAGAACTGCTAGAAAAATTTTCTGAGCGAGAGCTTCAACGATTTAACGCCTTTGTGCATACCGATTTTTTCAATACCAATGAAAAAGTGAGGAAGTTGTGTTGCTATCTATTGGAGAAAAAGGAAAAAGCATCCAAACGAGCGGCATACGTAGCGGTTTTTCAAAGTACGGATTACAAAGAACTTAAACTCAACAACGTCATTTCTGACCTGCTGCAATTAGCCTATACTTTTCTAGTACAACAGCAAATAGCTGGACACGAGCTGCTACACCAAAGCTATTTGATGGAAGCCTTGATGGAAAGGAATTTGCACCGTCCGTTACCCAGAATCATCAAAAAAACGGCAAAAATCAAGGAAAGAGTCGATACCAGAAGCTACCAATTTTTTCAAGCAAATTACGCTGTCTACGAACAACTAGATCGCTTTGCACTCATCCACAATCAGCGTCAATACGATGAGAATTTACAAAAAATGAGTGATAGCCTAGATGTTTATTATCTGTGTAACAAATTTAGGATTGCCTGTGAAATGGTGAGTCGATCGACTATGCTAAAGGAGCAATATCATGCCAAGTTCATAGCCGTTGCACTACAGGAATACGAATTGAATAAAGCCTACTATGCTGCC
>JBCDKV010000745.1:0-2769 GCA_038746215.1 Bacteroidota bacterium
CCACATTTTGACCGAGCAGATTTTGTTTTGATACAAGGCGAAAAACGTAGGAATCCTCTTGGCTGGCGAGGCTTTTCAACGCAGTAGCAGGACGAAAGATGCCGTCATAAATCGGGAAGTTATTATTTGACCGTTACTAAAGTAGAGTTTAGTAGTTCTCGTAGATAATATTATCCACCCAGAACTTAGCATCGCTAGCGTGTGCAAAGAAATCAAGGGCAGCGATTCTGTTAGAACCATAAGTCGTATTGGAACTCCATCTGGCTGGGAACGTGACTATTCTTTGGTTGTTGATGAAAACTGCTGCGTAATTTTCGTGATTCACTCTTACATCTAATTTAACCTTTGTCCATTCGCCTTGTCGGTAACTGAAAGCATAATTTCTACCTGCGATTTTGACGATACCTTGTCCGTTGCTGTAGAAGTACACCTGCGCACCGAACTCATTACTGCTGTTGTTGTAAGAGAGTTGCTTTTGTACATTGAAGTAGCCACTTCTGTTGTAAGGCACCCAAATATCGAAGCTAATTTTGTAGATGCCATTGGAGTGATGCGCTAGCTTGTACAATACATCGGGCTGATTGCTAGAGCTGGCGTAAGCGTTTCTTTCGATGAATAAGAATTTATTTGTGCTACCTGTAATTTGACCATCCAAGCTCGCATACGGATTCCACTTCAACCAGTCACTAGACTGAGGCGAGATATTGCCATTATAGTAACGATTGAAGTCTTCTAACATACTGACCGCTGGATCGCCTAGAACGCCACAATTCATAGTCAAATTGAAGTGACTAGCATTGCCGTATGCTCCGTCTACGACTAGAATATAAGTGCCAGGTGTCAAAAAGACGTTGTACAGTTGGTCGCCCGTGATGCTAGAAGAAGCTGTTCTTGCCACCAATTGGTTCAATCGGAAAGAACAGGCAGAACCGCTGCAATTTCTGCTACCTCTGAAAAGAATCATCGCCAAATTAGCAGATGTATTTTTTAGATCAAAAAAGGCAGTAGTATTCTGATAGACCGTGAAGTAATAGATTTCGTCTCCACCGTCCAAACTAGCGTTCAATCCCATTGCGCTATAGTGGCTACTGGTGACGCTGTTGCTCTTGTTGTAGGTAGATCCAGCTACGCTATAATTGCATTGCAAAGGACCACCTCGCTGCTCCACTTGGCTAGTTGCTTCGATTTCGATGGGCGTTTTGAATTTGAATTCTGTTTGGGTGCTATCTATTGCGGGTATTTCGGGTGCGCTTTGGTCTTTAGTGAAAAATTCTACGGTCTCCATGACTTCATCGAATTCTTCGGATCCTACAGGGGCGACTTGCTCAGACTGTATTTGTTGTTCGGCATCTTTTACGAAGCTGTTGTCTTGTTCGCAATTGGTTAAAAAGAAGGCTGCGATGATAAGTACGATGGCTAGATTTAGTGTTCTCATTTTCTTAAATTTTTATATTTTATCAATTTTGCTAGCGATATAAAAAAATCTGCTTTAGTAAGTTAAAATACTGATTATCAAATCGTTCGTATTTACTGCTTTGACTTTTTCACAAATCGCTTAGTATTTGTTTTGTTGTCACCCCTATATTCTCTATGTGCGAAAACGTGAACACCGTTTTTTATTTTTTCTCAAAAAAAAAGCTTATGCCTTTCGACATAAGCTTTTAACTAGCAGGAAATACTACTATTTTATCCAGCAATCACTGGCTCAAAACATCCCTGTTTTGTGTAAAATAGGTAATTGACTTTTATAGGCTTTGGCAATATTTTCTTCCGTAAAAGTCGTCAGTGTATCACCATAGGCAATGAGACGCTGGTTCAATAAAATAACTTTATCAAAATAATCGACTACGGAAGACAAATCGTGATGCACCACCAAAAGGGTTTTGCCATCGGCTGCCAACCGTTTTAGGATGTGAATAATTTTTTCTTCAGTCATAATATCCACACCGACAAAGGGCTCATCCAACAATAATATTTCAGCACCTTGGCACAAAGCCCTAGCAATGAAGACCCTTTGCTGCTGACCACCTGACAAAGCTCCGATCTGCCGATCTTTCAGATGTACAATGTCCGTTTCTTCTAATGCATTAATTGCCATGACTTTATCTTGTGCATTCAGGCGTTGAAAAACCCCTTTGTGCGGATAGCGCCCCATCAATACGACATCCAAAACAGTGGTAGGAAACGTCCAGTCCAAATCATTTTTCTGTGGCACGTAGACCACTTTTTTACGCTGCGCTTGGATCGGTTTGCCCTCCACTAATATCGTTCCACTATCGGTATCTGTCAATCCCAAAATGGCTTTGAAAAAGGTAGACTTTCCCGCTCCGTTCGGTCCAATGACACCGTAGATATGTCCAGCCTCTATCTCGAGATACAGATTAGTCAATGCCCGCTTTTGATCGTAAGAAACGGATAAACTCTTTATTTCAATGCTTGGTGCTGTATTCATCTTGCTGTTTGTTTGATGAACAAAGATAGCCTTTAATTTCCATTGTGAGCAGCGAAAAACTATTCCTGAGTCGTTAGTGTAAGTACTCGTACATATTTAATGCAAATAACGACTGTACAGATATCATTCTTCTTGACATTTGACTCAGATATGGTTCAGGTCAATATCCGCAAATTGAGCAACAAGTATGCTCCGTAATTCTCTTCGGACGGAAACACAAATTTCAACTTATTTTTTAGAGAAAAATAAGTTGAAATTTGTGTTTCCGTCCATAAAAACCTTTGCGCATGCTTGTTGCGCGATCTCAAACGCTTTAC
>JBCDKV010000746.1:0-2764 GCA_038746215.1 Bacteroidota bacterium
ATCTACAATACGCACCTCAAATCAAATCAGATTACAGACATCGTAAATGAAGTGGCGGAGGAAAAAAAATTCAAGGAAAAAGAAACTTGGCGAAAGATCAAGCGCATCTTCGAGGGCTACCGCAAAATGGCAAAAGTCAGGGCAACACAAGCGGAAAATTTAGCCGCACACCTGGCACAAAGTCCTTATCCCGTCATCCTTTGCGGTGATTTCAACGACGTTCCACAGTCTTATGCCTACGAAACCCTGACTAAAGACTTAGTCGATCATTTTCAGGTCAAAGGTAAAGGCATTGGTTCTACTTTCGCGGGCAATTTACCTTTCCTTCGCATTGACTATATTATGAGTTCACCTTCTTTGAAAGTGGTTGATAGCCAAATCATCAAAGACGGCTATTCTGACCATTATCCGATTGTTTCTTACGTTGCTTTTTAAAGTTTGGAAGTTAGTCGTGTAAGAAGTTTTGAGCAAGACTAGGAATAAACCTGCGAAAGCACTTGAGATCGCGCAACAAGTATGCCTAAAGGTTTTTTATGGACGGAAACACCAATTATCAGTTATTTTTCCTAAAAAAATAACTGATAATTGGTGTTTCCGTCCGAAGAGATTGACTGAGCATACTTGTTGCGCAATTTTTTGACATTGACTCAGGTTATTTTCAAGTAAAATGTTAAAGAAAATGAGACTTCGTAACCCCCTATTTAGCAATTATCAAAGCCCATGCTGATCAATCAAATAGACCAAGCTCATCATTGCCGCTACACCTAGCTCTAACTCACGCTTGTTCACAGCTTCAATGCGGTCAATTGCCGTATGGTGATAGTCAAAATAGCGTTGAGAATCGGGTAAAAAACCAAAAAGCATTCCTTTCTGTGGTTTTAGCCTAGAAATATCCGCACCTGAACCTCCTTTTTTGAAAGACAAACCATAAGGAGATAATAAATCTGACCATACCGCTAGTTTTTTGAATTTTTCCTCAAAAATGTCTTCGTGTCCATCGCAAGTGAAGCCACGAGGCGTGAATCCACCGCGATCTGACTCAATAGCTGCCAGATGAAATTCCTTAGCTGCCATCGAAGCATCCCGATAGGCGATAGCACCCGCTTGACCATTTTCTTCATTCATAAACATCACCGCGCGAATGGTACGCTTAGGCTGATAGCCTAGCCGATTCATCAATTGCAGTACATCCATAGCTTGCACACAACCTGCACCATCGTCGTGTGCACCCTGTCCGATGTCCCAAGCATCCAAGTGTCCACCGACTAGAATAATTTCATCGGGAAATTCGCTGCCTTTGATCTCTCCGATGACATTGTGCGAAGGTTTGGGGGCTAGCATACGCGAGTGGTTGCGCATGTAAACTTGGATATTTTCCTTTTGTAGCAACCGACTTAGCAGTTCGGCATCATTGGTACTTATCGACAAGGCAGGAACGCTTGCGACACCTTCTTCTACTACTATAGTACCCGTATGCGGCACGTCGTCCAGCCTAGTCGTCATAGAGCGTACCAGCACCCCAATCGCACCATATTTTGCCGCTCGACTCGCACCATACACTCGTTGTCCGACCGCGCCGCCATAAGCCGCAAAAGTATTGAGTTGCTTAGCATCCATTGGGCGATTATAAAAAACGATTTTGCCCGCTACACCTGCTGTACCTAATGCATCTACTTCATCTAAGCTTTTGACCTCTACCACCTCGCCCGTAATACCAAATTCGCCCGTCCCAGTACTATTACCCAAAGCCACTGCTTTCAAATCCATACTCCCGACTGCATTGGAATTGACGATTCGGACTTCTTCTTGTTCGCCCCGTTCCCAATGCGGCACGATGCAGTCCTGTAAATAAACGCGATCTAATTGCATCGTATCCATCATTTGCCTAGTATACTCGACGGCTGCTGCTGCTTGGGGTGTCCCACTCAATCGTCCACCAATACGAGTAGATAAATAGGTCAACCATTCGTAGCTTTTACCTTCCGTCAGTGCTACATCATAGATTTTTCTAATGTAAAAGGCATCAGCCTCTTCACTTTGGGCAGTAAGTAGTAGCGTACTCCAGAAAAAGAGGCAAAATAGAATAAATCGAATTATCATATTAATCAGTTTTTTTATTTTTTTTAGCTCGCGCAACGAGTATGCTTAGACAATTTGTGCTTCCATCCAAAGAGACTTACTCCGCATGCCTGCTGCGCGATTTTCTTGCGTTGACTCAGGCTGTTCTCAAATAGTTCGCTAAGAAAAATGAGACTTCGTACGCCCTTAATTTCCAATATCAAAAGCACGCAAAAAGTGCAGACTCAACTATGCTCCGCAGAAAGTCTTCAAGCGGAAAATTTTCACGAAGTAAAAGTTTTCCTTTTGAAATTGAAAGTATCTTTTCCTTTTCTTGGTAAACTCAGGGCCGTTTCATTCTATTTTACGACGTATCAAGTTCTAACCACTACCCTGCCTTTTACTAAGGACTGAATGCTGCTTCGCTCGTTTGAAGACGAGTAGATAACAGGTTTGAAGTTAGGAAACTTCAAACATTGAGTGGGATGCAACAGCCTTAGGTGAACTTGTCAAAAACAGCAGATGAGGAGTACTTGGACACATTTATTCTTGATTCTCACCTTTCGGTAAAAAGAGAAAGAGAAAAAAAGAATTGGAAAAGTGGAAAAAAGAGTTAGGAAAAGCGTGTAATAAATCCCAAATTTGAGGTAAAAACAATGGACAAGGACTTAGAAAGCATAAGAGTAGATGATTTGCCGATTATCTA
>JBCDKV010000747.1:0-2758 GCA_038746215.1 Bacteroidota bacterium
CGCCTGTCAGATGGCGTTTGGGGGTTTGAAACCAATTGTCGGAAGGCACAATCTGGAAAATATTGTGGTAAGGGTCTTTCAGGAAAAAAGTGGGTATTCCATCTGGTGTTTGCGCGATCTCTGAAAGCAAGTTCACGCCCTCTGATTGGTAGAAATCATAGGTTTTTGCCACATCTGAACTCTTCACTTTAGCGACCAACATGCCCAAATCGCCCAATTGCAGATCGAAACTCGGTGGCTGAGGGACTCGGCTTTTGTACTGCCAAATTTCAAATCCGCCACCGCCTTGTAAATTCAAAGCTAAAATAGCGTAACGTTTCCTTGGCTTTCCTCCTGTGTAGGGGAGCATCAATGCGGCTTCGGCTTCTTCTTTGAAAATCGGAACATCGGTGCCAAAGTATTTGCGATACCAAGCCCAAGCTTTGTCTGCATCGGGTACGCCAATACCAATTTGTTGTATGCCGCTGATGGTATAATTCATAAGCAAATGATTAGCAAGATTATCGCTAAGTAACACACAAGGAATAAATTTACATTCTCAGCGAAGCTATATATAATCATAGAACTAAAATTTTTACTTCGTAAAAATTTTAATTCGGGGGGCTTTCTGGACAGAGATGAGGTTGCTCTTAATGATTTTTTCAAAAATCATTAAGAACAACCTCATCTCTGTCCGAAAGGGACTTTTGAAAATAGAATGAAAAACTTCGTTTTTCATTCTATTTTCAAAAGTTAAAGAATGTAAATCTATTTTTTTGGCATTACTAAAAGCTAGTCTTGTTGATTTGTTTGATTTGCAAGGAACGCAAAAAAAATCGTATAGTCCCAAAAAAAATTGCTGAGCCGTTTCAAAACCATTCAGCAATTCTTACTTGTTGCTTTCCAAGGCTGTACAAAGTCACATGTTTCTTAGCATTTTACTTAGAAACAGCCTGAGTCCATAAAAAACCTTTGGGCATACTTATTGCGCGATCTCAGGAGCTTTCTCGGATTTATTTCGAGTGTTGCTTAAAGCTTCGTACAAGCCTAATCACTAAATCGCTACTTGCGCCTCTTGCCAGTGCGTCTTACTCATCGCAATTTCACGATACTCTCCAGAAGTAAGTTTGTCGCGAATAGCAGAGAAGGCCGCTAGTGTTTCTTCAATGTCTTTTTCTGTATGTGCCGCAGTAGGAATGATACGCAATAAGATCACGCCTTTCGGTACGACGGGATAGACGACCACTGAACAGAAAATGTTGAAATTTTCACGCAAATCCTGCACCAATTCTGCTGCTTCGGGTGGCTGTCCTTGCATATAAATTGGTGTCACGCAACTATTGGTTTCGCCAATATTAAAGCCACGTTCTCGCAATCCGTTTTGTAGCATATTGACGTTGTTCCATAGTTTTTCGCGCAGTTCAGGCATGTTTCTCAACATTTCCAAACGCTTGATATTACCGACCACGATAGGCATCGGTAGCGACTTTGCAAAAATCTGAGAACGCATCGTGAAACGCAAATAGTCGATGATCGCCGTATCTGCTGCTACGAAAGCACCAATGCTCGCCATTGACTTCGCGAACGTACTGAAATAGATATCAATTTCATCTTGCACGCCTTGTGCCTCGCCTGCGCCTGCACCCGTTGCGCCCAGTGTGCCGAATCCGTGTGCATCGTCTACGAGCAAACGGAAATTATATCTTTCTTTAAAGGCAACGATTTCTTTCAGTTTTCCTTGCTGACCACGCATACCAAACACCCCTTCCGAAATCACCAAAATACCACCACCTGATTTTTCTGCTGCTTTCTCTGCTCTAGCAATTTGCTTAGCAAAGCTCTCCATATCATTATGCTCAAAAGGGAAGCGTTGCCCGATGTGCATACGGATACCGTCGTAGATGCAAGCATGACAATCCTTATCGTACACTACTACGTCTTTTCTATCCAAAACAGAGTCCACGATGGACATGATTCCTTGATAGCCAAAGTTCAAGACAAAAGCTTTCTCTTTACCCATGAATGCGGCTAATTCTTCCTCCAATTGCTCGTGCATAGCGGTTTGTCCCGTCATCATGCGCGATCCCATTGGATAAGCAAGTCCCCATTTTTCCGCCGCTTCCGCATCTACTTTTCTAATTTCTGGATGATTGGCTAATCCCAAATAACTATTCACACTCCACACGATCCGCTCTTTGCCCTGAAACATCATGCGACTTCCAATTTCTCCTTCCAATTTCGGAAAGAAAAAATAGCCATCACTCTTTGCTGTTTGGAACTGTTGTAGTGCGCCTCTTGATTTTTTCAACTTATCAAATAAGTCTACCATATTGATATACTTTTAGACACTGATGATTGCTAGCGATAAATTCCTTCAAACATCAGCAGAATGAATCAATTGTTTTGTACTTATTCTGTACAATTGGAATACAAAGGTATAAACTTCTTTTAACATCTTTGTAAAAGTGGATTCAAAGCTGTGTCTTCAAAAAGTAATTCCTTTGTTTTACGCACTTATTTGAAACAAGAGGTGTATGAGTTTTAAGCAATACTTAGAAATAAATTCTGATAGCACTCCTGAGATCGCGCAACAAGTATGCTCAAAGGATTTTTATGGACGGAAACACAAAATTTCACTATTTTTTTTAGAGAAAAATAGTTAATTTTTGTGTTTCCGTCCTAAGAGAATTACTGAGCATACTTGTTGCGCGATTTCCTGACATTGACGAAGTCCTGTTTTTCTTAACGGTTTACTCAAAAACAGCCTGAGTCAATGTCA
>JBCDKV010000748.1:0-2758 GCA_038746215.1 Bacteroidota bacterium
AATCGGAAGAAGCGAGTGGTAGCAGTCGATATGAAGTGATGGTTACATACACTACTGGACAAAACACAAATTGAAACACTAAGGACACTTAGAAACACTAAGAAAAGCGGCTAGTGTAGCTATGTAATCTGCTTCTCTTTTATTCTATAATCCAAAATATCCAGTAGTCTAAAACAATTTAAACAGGTAAACATGCTCTTACACCATCCTCTTATGCCAGCTATCGGACAAAGGCTTCAGCCAAGCTTCGTCAAAACTAGCTTTGGTAGTTACTAGATTATCGAATACTAAGGTATCATCCGTTATTTCGCCTTGTTGGTATAGTACTTTGAATGCTTTTCGTTTTGCGGTTTTTACTGCTGTGCCATCTTGATAAGCAAAGGTCATCCGATCAAATAAATAGACCCCGAAATGAGCCTGTAATTGCTGCAAAAAATGAACGGAAGCATCAATGGAGCAACCGCTTGCTCCTGCGTGACTTTCGTCTACCATCAGTACGATAAATTGCTCGTGAAACACGTCCGCAAAAGCATGTAGATTTCGATTGTGACTGACCCATTTTGTGGCGAACTGTTGTAAATGTGTTCTAACGGCTGGAAGTTCTGTGGCAGTAAAAGGGCGATCACTTTGGTATATCCAAACGCGGCTACTGTCTGCTAAAACATCATATCTAGTCATGTAAACTTGCTTTTATTGAAAACCGTCGTATATTTGAAAAGTTTAGTTTTTGTTTATGGAACGTTTGCACAAGATATTCGTTAGCTTTGGTGCAGAAACAACATTACGTACGCTATATAAAATCCAATATGCAATTGACTAAAAAGGTCTCCTTTACGAGAGTCTAGTTATAGTACTAAAGGATTAAATGAAACAGATATTTCAACAGTTAGTTAATCTAGGAACATCGGACATTGAAAGCGAGCTAAAAAAAGCACAGATTCAAATTTTCAATCTCAGTTGCCTATCTGGTATTTTCTTTCCTACCGCCGCGACAATCAGCTTTTTGTCATTGAGCATGTTGGAAGTAGAACATATATTGCTCGCAATCGTCATGGACATTGGCTTTTGTTTTCTGCTATACTTAAATGCAAAAGGAAAGTTTACCCTGTCGAGCTTTCTCGTACCACTGACCTGCTTTTCCGCAGTAGTATTTGTGTTTATTTTATACGGAGGTAAAACCGACCATGAATTTATTTTCCTAGCCATTTCGGTCTCTCCTTTTCTCTTTCCATCCGCAAAGTATTGGCTTCGATTCTTCTTTATGGCTATATTCATGCTGGCTTTCTTGGTCTGTGCGCATATCAGTTTTTCGCCATTCATTGAACTTACACCAGATATAATAGCCATCACCAACAGCCACATTTACTGGATTATCACGGGTTTACTGCTCTATCAGATACTCGCATTACACCATCTTTATCAAGTAGTCGTCAAAGATTTGATAGACAAAAAGGCACAGATGGTTCAGGCAAAAGAGCAGGCAGAGGAAAACAATCGTTTGAAATCTGCTTTTCTAGCTAATATTTCCCACGAAATTCGTACGCCCATGAATATCGTTATGGGCTTTTCTAATCATCTGCTAGAAGATCAAATCACACCAGTCAATAGAAAACAATACGCAGAATTCATCTACTCGTCTAGCCAACGCTTGCTGAGTACGGTCAATGACATTCTAGATATTTCAAAGATTGAAACCAATCAAATACAAGTCGATAATCAAGCGGTTCATATCATAAACTTGATGAAAGATTTGCATTTCTCTTTCTTAGAGACGGCCACGACCAAAGGCTTGGATTACAAACTTGAAATTTCCTTGTCCGAGGAGTTTTCCCGTGTTTTTACAGATGAAGTCAAGTTGAGACAAATCCTCATTAATTATATCAGCAACGCTATAAAATATACCGAAAAAGGTAGTGTGACACTAGGATGTAAACTGATCGGTCATCATCTGGAATTTTACGTCAGAGACACAGGCATTGGCATTCCTCCACACCTTCAAAAAGCCGTCTTCGAGCGGTTCAGACAAGTTGATAATTTTATGAGCGAAGGCACTGGATTGGGATTAGCTATCAGCAAAGGTTTGGCTGAACTATTGAAAGGCGAGGTATGGATAGATTCTACGCCAGGCGAAGGATCTACTTTCTTCTTGCGTATTCCTTACCTACAAATACCTGATCAAAAAACACCTAAACCTAATAAGCATAAAGCAGTCCTCAGTGAGCGCATCCAATTAGTGTCTAGTCCTAAAAAAATATTGGTAGCAGAAGACGAATTATTCAATTTCAGGCTCCTTGAAATTATGCTGCGGGAATTGAACGCCACCATTATTTGGGTGCAAAATGGAGCAGAGGCAATAGCAGCCGTAAAAGATGATCCTAGCTTCGATCTCGTATTGATGGACTTGAAGATGCCAGTAATGGGCGGTTTAGAAGCCAGCAGAATATTAAAATCCCTATACCCAAATCTCTATATCGTCGCTCAATCTGCATTTGCTTACCAAGAGGATAAGGCACTCGCTTTGGAAGCAGGATGCAGCTATTATTTGACTAAACCCATCAATAAAGAAGAATTGCTGGGCTTATTATACGAACCCAAGCAGATGCAATTGGTCTATTGAGCGCGGCTTTAGCTATTAATGCGAATAACGACTGTATATATCTCATTTTTCTTGACATTTGACTCAGATATGGTTCAGGTCAATATCCGCAAATTGAGCAACAAGTATGCTCCGTAATTTTCTTCGGACGGAAACACAAAT
>JBCDKV010000749.1:0-2749 GCA_038746215.1 Bacteroidota bacterium
ATATTTTAGACCATATTGATTTCATATTTTAGACTATATTGATTTCATATTTTTTGTCACAAATTTATGATTTCTTTTCCTCTTTTTTGACAACTCCTTTTGATCTATTTGAACAAAGTTAGACGGGTAGCCTGTTTGGATTTTTCCTGCCTGATAACCAACATTTTACGAACCTGACTGCATGAAAAATGAGTTCCGTATCTAGATATGCAACTAATTTTTCACCTTGTCAGAACCGCAAACTACTGATTATCAGTTTATAAAAATTCCAAACAAGCTCTTAGAGAAGCTGTCCTGAGAAACTTGCTGAGTACACTTATTGTGCTATCTCCCAACACGACAGGAACAATATCTGGGTAAGATGCTAAGAAAAATGAGATTTTGTACACACATCTTTCCGAACAATCCATTTGGTTTACGGCTTGTTAAGGAATAGCCTTATCAACTTTTTTCGCATTAGTAAAATAGGTACGTACGGAGTTCTGAACAATGCCTGCTATAAGTTAAAGCAGTAATTAGACTTTGTACAAGCCTGATGAAAAATGACATAAACACTATGAATTATCAATTATTCGGACGCTCTGGTTTACGAGTTTCTCCCCTTTGCCTTGGCACGATGACTTTTGGGGAAGATTGGGGCTGGGGTTCACCCAAAGCAGTTAGTAAACAGATATTTGATGCTTTCCTAGAAGCAGGCGGTAATTTTATTGATACCGCAGATGTGTATACGGAAGGAACGAGTGAAAATCTGCTCGGAGAATTTATTCAAGCGGAACGCGATTTCATCGTATTAGCGACAAAATATACCCTAAGCAATACCACAAAAGACCCCAATAAATCGGGTAATCATCGAAAAAATTTAGTGCAATCCGTAGAGAAAAGTTTGAAGCGATTGCAGACCGATTATATTGATTTACTCTGGGTACACGCCTACGACTTCTTGACGCCAGTCGATGAAATGATGCGTGCTTTGGACGATTTGGTGCGACAGGGTAAGGTGCTGTACATTGGGGTATCGGATACGCCTGCGTGGATTACTTCAAGGGCAAATACGATGGCAGAATTAAAGGATTGGACAGCTTTTATTGGGTCACAAATTGAATACAATCTCACCGAGCGAACGCCCGAACGGGATCTGTTACCGATGGCAAACGAACTAGGTATTGGAACAGTAGCATGGTCGCCACTGGCAGCGGGCTTGTTGACGGGTAAATACCAAAAGAACAAAGGAGAAGGTAGTGGCGGCAGAATGGAAGGCACTAGTACTTACCGCTTTAACGATCAGAATTTTAAGATCGTCGATGCTGTGGTGGAAGAAGCTAAAAAATTAGATACGAGTCCTGCGCAGCTTGCCTTGGCGTGGATTATTGCGAAAGGTGTTATTCCCATTATTGGTGCCAGAAAAATGAACCAGTTGCAAGAAAATATAGCGGCGGTGGAATTAGATATCCCAGCAGAAACCATGCAGCGACTGGATGAAGTTAGTGCAATTGACTTAGGGTTTCCACATGATTTTGTGCTACGTTCTGGTGCGCAAAAAATGATTTATGGTGGCATGGTCGATCAGATCAAAGGCAACAGGAATCCGAATTTATAGGTGGTGGGCGAGCGAATAGAGGTCAGACCGAAACAATGAATTTTTCTGTCAGAAGTCAGAAAGAACATCGTTTACATTTTGACGTTGTTGTTTCGACTTTTGGCAGTCGATTGTATACTGCTTATGGGATAAAAAGTGCATTTTCTTTTTGTTGATTTGTTGAACTGTTGATTTGTTTAATAAGCTTAGGGTCAACGCATTGCAGTTCAACAAATAAACAATTTAAACAGATAAACAATTTAAACAGATAAACGAGTAGATTCTTTTATACAGATTTATCCCGTTTGCAGTATGAATCCTACTTTACCACCAATCATCTCGCCTACGCCTACGTTCGCGTTCCTCCATTTCTCGTTGCCAACGCTCTTCGTCTTCCTCCGTCCAAGGCGAATCGTCCCAATCCTTCGATAGTTCTGCCACACACCGGCATTGGCAATGCTCCCAACCCAGTCCGCAAGTACCGTGTTCTTGGTCTTCCTCACATAGTTCAAAAAAGCCTTGATGCCATTGTAACCAAGCGTGTTCTTGTTGCCATTGCATCCGCATAGCTCGGTATTGTAAGCGCAGCGGCACATCTACGAAAGTCATACAGAAATAGGCATTCAACTCATCCAATAAGGCTTTCAAGGCTTCCATCAAGACCTGAATTTGTGCTTCTGTCAGTCGATCATCAGGCGGCAATGCCTCTTGTGAAATCCCCGTCCATTCTTCTATCGTTCGCTTGGGGGCTTGTTTTTTGTCTTCTTCGAGTGATAGCCAATCGGACAGTTCGTAGCTTTCTTTTTCAATCCAAGGCACTTGCAGATTGTCGGTGATAGTTTGAATATCTGCAAGTAGATAGTTGATGTATTTTTGCATAAGGTAATCAATTTAGGCTAGCCTCTAGCGATTTTAGGCAATCGCTAAAAATTTCTTCTGCTTCCGTCCGAAAAAGTTTACTAAGCATACTTTTTGAGCGATTTTCTGGCATTGACTCAGGCTATTTTTGAGTAAAATATGCGAATAACGGGTAAAATACTCCATTCTATGGTAATAATAGCTTTGCTAAACTTTTGAAACTTAGTAAAGTGCTTGAGATCGCGCAACAAGTATGCCCAAAGGTTTTTTATGGACGGAAACACAAATTTCAACTTATTTTTTAGAGAAAAATAA
>JBCDKV010000750.1:0-2733 GCA_038746215.1 Bacteroidota bacterium
ATATTTTTAATATTTAACTAGGCGTGTACGAACTTTTGAGCAATGTTTGAAATAAATCCTGATAAAGTTCCTTAAGATCGAGCAACAGGTATGCTCAGTAAGTTCCTTCGGACGGAAACACAAAATTTTCCTATTTTTTCCAGAAAAAATAGGAAAATTTTGTGTTTCCGTCCATAAAAAACCTTTAGGCATACTTGTTGCGCGATCTTAAGGAACTTTATCAGGATTTATTTCAAACATTGCTCAAAAGTTCGTACACGCCTAGTTAAATATTAAAAATATCTGGTAGCGTAAGCTGCTGTACCAGTCTAACTTCTACAAGATGCTCCAAACAACAATGCTGATCTAATTTAATCGACTAGCCCAGCATAAGAGGCGATCAATCCATGAAGAATGAGGTTGTATAAAGTATAATTTCTCTTAGCTCGACTTTAGTCATTAGCAGTTGGCTATTAGTCATTATTTTTTATTAAGGCTGTATGAAGTCTCAGTTTTATTAACATTTTGTTGGGAAACAGCCTGAGCCAATGCAATAAAATTGAGCAACAAGTATGCTTAGTAAATTTCTCCGGACGGAAACACAAAATTTCACTATTTTTCTCTAAAAAAAATAGTGAAATTTTGTGTTTCCGTCCATAAAAATCCTTCAAGCATACTTGTTGCGCGATCTCAGGAATTTTGCCAAGACTTGTTCCGAGTGTTGCGCAAAACTTCGTACACCTCTAAATTACAAGTACTTATGATTTAAGCTAATAGCTAGCCTAAAGCCTGTTGGTATTTCCTTCAAACATTATTTCTACTTTTAGAGCTTGTTTGGAGTAGGATTGAACTGTAAATTAATAGTTTGCGGTTCTGGCGAAGAAAATAATAGCGACTTTATCGAGATGAACGAGCGATCCTTTAGGTAAATATTCAGTGAATATTTAAGCGAGAGAACCGCTTCGCGGATGGGTTAGCAGCGATTATTTTCAAAGTCAGGTTCGGAAAATATTGGTTTACAGGAAAATAGTACTCCAAACATGCTCTTAACCAACTCCCTATCGCATCACCGCCACCTTCTCTATCCTTCCATCGGGAAGCAAAAGGTAATAAGTGCCATTGGCTAATGCAGTATTCAAATGCAAAAGATTACCAGATGCCTCCGTTGTGATGTCTGTTGCTGTCCATGTCTGTACGATTTTTCCTTGGGTGTTGTACAAGCTAGCACTTTGAACGGGCTGCGATGCTTCGGTTTGGATATACAAATGATCTGTAGCAGGTTGTGGATAGATCAATAACGATTTCTCCTTTGCCCAATGAGTAATAGCAGTCGTTTTTTCCTCGCAATAATCGTCTTTTGCACTAGCCGTACAATCATTGCCCATTCCTTCTAACACAAACAAGCCTTCCTGCATATCTGAAACGAGGATATTACCCGAAGGCAAAAAGGGATATACGCCCCAAGCCCCTTCGTAGCTTCTGCGATGATCTCTTTTGCTGGTGTCGTAGTAGGCAACGCGTTGAGGGTTCGCTGGATCGCTAAGGTCGTAAACCTGCAAGCCGTCGTAATAATAAGAAGCGTATAAATAATCGCAAGCTACAACCTGATTATGTGGAATACTGGTGCTAGCGGTAGCATCAGCGTCAAATAATTGAATGACTTCGACTTCCCCAGCAGTACGCACATCGACGACCTTCATCGCCATGCCCCAATTTTCGTCCGCCATATAGTAGTAATCACAATCGCTACCCAACCAACCCGAATGATTGTAACCCGCCTGTGGATAAGCAACGGGACTCAGATAATCCTGTACCACTGGCTTTTCCGCATCGCTGAAATCGACGATAAGGAAACCATCATTACCACAGTTGAGAAAAGCGCGATGATTACTTACATAACCGTCGTGTACGTGACTGACTCTAACGTTACCAAAGGTGCTATGTGTTGCTAATAGTTGAATCGTAGGTGTTTGCGAAATATCATAAATACGGAGTGGGGAAAAGGAGGACGTTCCACCAGTGGTAGCGAAAGTGTACAGTCGTCCCTGTACATCATCTATGAATATATTATGCGCCTGACTAAACAGATTGGCAGCATCGTACACCACCTCAATAGATGTCGGTAGATTAGATAAATCTATGATTTGCAAAGTACTGCGTCCCTCGTCAGCTACTGCAAAAAGGAAATCGCCGTAGTCGTGGTAATCGCGATGAATGATTCGACCACCAGATTCTGCGCCTCGAATGAAAAAGGCTTCTACGGGTACTTTCGGATCGGTGACATCAATAAAGTGTGTGCCTGCGGTCGAGCCAATGATGGCGTATTCGTGTCCGTTTCGTGCAATACCCCAAACTTCATTATAGGTATTGTCGTAAAAAGAGGAGCCGACCAATGTGGAATCCTGCCAATGTCCTAGTAAATTCAGGGCTGTTGCTCCTTGTTGGGCAAAAGCTGCCATGTGAAGAAGCCAACAAGTAAGTACCAGTAGTAGCGATTGTTTCATAAAAACTGTAATTAGCCATTGGTTGTTAAGTAGGTGGACTTAAATAAGCGTCAAAATTTGAGCAAGCTATTTTTTAAGCTAATAGTGCTTCAAAATCTTTGCATAGCCATAGCTACGAAACTATTTTAAGTGCTTTTAGATAAATTCAATTGAATTTACCGCAAAGCGGATGGGATGCAGAGCCGTTCAAAAGTGTCGATTATTTGAGTCCACCTACTTAAAATATTATCTTTGCCGCAAATGGTGTTTG
>JBCDKV010000751.1:0-2730 GCA_038746215.1 Bacteroidota bacterium
AGCCACCAGACTGCATAAGGAATGGTGTACAAATAAATTTACATTTTGACTTGCTCTTTTTTCCTTACTCATCGTTATAAAAAGCCTTACAGAACATAGGCTATGCGCGGTTTTTATGCCTTGATTAAGAAAAAAATAGCCGCCTCAAAATTTGTAAGTTTAGTTATATCCCATTCCTAAAAAATGAGTTGCATACCTGGATATACAACTCATTTTTCACCTGATCAAAACCGCAAACTACTACTAAGCAATTTTCGACGAGTGCTAAGGCCGCAAAGCAACCTCTGCTAAAACAATATTATCCATGTAGAATCTCAATGTTTCTGAATTATCGGCATTAAAACCTCTGAGCATAAATGTTTTATTCTCTGTTTCGTTGAATTGGATAAAAGTAGAACTATACACCCATTCGCCAACTTTAAAACTAGCTGGGAAAGCAGGATTCGGTCCTTGACTCCAATTGGTGTTAGGTGCCCAATAAATCCGCAAGTCTGGTGCATTACCAGCAGGATCGTTGTTGCCCAATTCTTCAACGTATACCCAAATACCTAGCTCATAATCTTGATCTGCATTGACGGGGAAAGTAATGTCCTCGCCCGCATCATTTTTCAGTCCGATAATCATACCGTCGTTCGCATCAATTTCTACCAACATACTTTTGTTGCCTTCGTAGGGATTGTCTTCGGATATAGTCAAGCGGAATCCATCCCATGCTTCTCCCCAACCCAAATATTTCCAATTGTCGGTAAACAGGGTTTCAAAGCCAGAATCAAAATCGGTGCTTTCCAGTAGATTGACCTTATTGAAAGTGACAACTGCGCCGTCAAAGGCAGTTCCCTTTACCCCATCCAAAGAGGTCAGATTGCCTTCTGTGAAAGAAACCGTGACTATATCATCATTGTACAGGGTTTCGTTTTCTATGACTAAAGTAACGACATTACTTTCGGCACTCACGGTAAAGCTAGGCTTACTTTCGTAGCCTTTTCCGCCATTGCTAATGGAGACCACAAAGTCTTCTGCTTGCACCGTTTCAGGGGCTAATTCTCGACCAAAGAATACCTTAATCGTCCCATCGTCTTCCACAACATTTTCTAGGAGTAAAGGATCAGTGGAAGGCGCGACGGTAATAAAACTTTCAAAGGAAATCGTATCTCTACCATTTGGACGAGGTCGGAATGGGATAACCGTAAGATCGTAAGTCCCTAAAAATTTGTACTGCACATCAATGGACAGCCCCGTATTGGTATTGGTGGTAGAAAAAGCTGGATCAGTTCCAGGCGTAATCCAAGTAATGCTTTCTGGTTCGCCCGTTCCCGTGTAGACGTATCGAATAGAACGCGCCGCAAAGACTTCATTATTGGCCAAATCGCTCAACACCAAAGGCTCTCCTGCCGAGCCATCTTCATTGATATAAAAGGCTTCTACATCAGCCACTATCGTATCGAGTACGGTCACTAAAATAGTGGTGTCTAGTTCTCGACCAACGAGTGTCGTACCAGCATAGGCATCGTCTTTGAATGTTTGTTGCAAACGAACGGGGAACTCACCTACTTGCGTAAAGATGGTTTGCACTACTGCTTCGGTAGAGGTCACATCGTTGTCCGCATCTAGAATATCTACGGCTCCTTCTGGGAACGTCCAAAGTCTAGATTCCACACCCGAAGAAACGTCTCCAAAATCAATGCGCCCGTTGATTTCTATGGTATTTTCAAAATCTATTTCTGAGGTGAATATAACGCGGTGGTTGGCTTCTTTCAAGGTGATATCGTCCTCTTTGCTACATCCAAATAGGACGACGAGTGATAAGAAACCTATTTTAAATATTATATTTTTCATGTTTGTTTTATTGTAATGCGATAAGGAATGATAATTTCCAACTACTGATACATATCTGTCAAAAAACACGTGATACTTTCGATTCAAAAAGAAAATGAGATCAAAAGAATCAGCCAAAAATCGGTAAAGCTATTTTTGACTGATTCTCGATGTATCAGGAATTATCGTATCTTCATTCAGGCCTTACTTAATCAATGGATTATTCTGCGTTTCTTTGGTGGGAATTGGGAAATAATTGTGCTGACTAGGCGTATAATTTTGAGACGATAGCACGAAGTCTGGTCGTATTCTTCCTACAATGAATAGCGGCTCCACACCACCACTCGTCACTTGAAGTATGCTGGACTTATTCTCTTCTCGCCACACCTCATCCACTCTCAATTCATCGAATACTTCCGCTACCATATCCCAACGTACCAAGTCCTTCCAGCGATGTCCTTCAAAACTCAATTCGAGTGGGCGTTCTACACGACAAATGTGCGTCATTACATTTTCAGCGGTTGGTGCAACTAGCGGTTGTTCGCCGTGCACTTGCTTACTAATGTGTAGCTGTGGGAACGTATTATTGTTCATTTCTAAATACTTGCGAAGTGTAACTACCCCAGCGCGACTTCTTACTAAATCAATGTAGTCAATAGCCGTTTCGACATCTCCATTGGCATTCAGAACTGCTTCGGCATACATCAAATAGACGTCAGCCAAACGAATGTGACGGAAATTGATACCAGAGCGACTTAGATTCGGTTCTGCTTCCATGTGATACCAATTGGTATGCTTTTTAATGTAGGCACTTTGACCAAAACCCCAGCCACCACGTTCGCCAATCTCCAAACCATAGTATAGTGTCTCGCCATTGCGTGGGCAAATGCTAGCAGACATTCGCTTAGATTGCAT
>JBCDKV010000752.1:0-2729 GCA_038746215.1 Bacteroidota bacterium
CTCAAAATGTCGTTTTGTTGATTAAAGGGCGAATTTTCGTTTGTATTTCATGCAGTCGCATCCGAAAATCTACAAAGGAGGATTTTCGGATGCTCCAAGGGTTTTTTAAGGGCAAGAAGCGTTAAAGTCTTAACGCTTCTTGCCCTTAAAATCCTCCTAGCAGAAAGTTTTTTCACCTCTGAAAAAAAACTTTCTGCGACGTTTTGAGATACGCCCAGCTTAAAAATTAGTCAACACTTTCAGTACCAAAAAAATAGATTATCATGATTGATCCAAACAAAAGTAATGTATTGACCGCAACACCACCAACTCAAAAGGTAACGGGTGCGGAAGCCGTGCTCAAATGTTTATTGGAGGAAAATGTGAACGTCATTTTTGGCTATCCAGGTGGCGCAATCATGCCCGTCTATGATTCTTTGTACTATTATCAGGATCGACTCAAACACATTCTGCCTAGACACGAACAGGGTGCTATACACGCCGCACAAGGCTATGCGAGGGTCACTCGCCAAACGGGGGTTTGCATGGCGACTTCTGGACCTGGCGCAACGAATCTTATCACTGGTTTGGGGGATGCCATTTTGGACTCTACGCCATTGGTTTGCATTACGGGACAGGTATATGAGCATCTTTTGGGATCGGATGCTTTTCAGGAAACCGACGTCATTGGTTGTACGATGTCCGTCACGAAATGGAATTATCAGATTACCAAGGCGAGCGAAATTCCCAAAATATTTGCCAAAGCTTTCCATATTGCCAATACTGGGCGACCAGGACCAGTACTAATTGACATTACGAAGAATGCGCAAATGGAAGAGCTAGTTTTTGGCTACCAATCTAAACCCATCATTCGTAGCTATAATCCCCTACCAAAGCTGGATGTATCCAAGATAGAAAAAGCCGCAAAGCTCATCAATGAAGCTAAAAAACCGATGATATTGGCGGGACATGGCATTCAAATTGCACACGCACAGGACGAGTTTAAAACATTTGTAGAGAAAACAGGTATTCCCCTTGCCTGCACCATACATGGACTATCTTCTATTCCTTCTAGTCATCCCTTACACATGGGCATGTTGGGTATGCACGGCAATTATGGGCCAAACATCAAGCAAAATGAATGCGACGTATTGATCGCTATTGGGATGCGTTTTGATGATCGCGTCACGGGTAATTTGCAGAAATACGTGAAGCAAGCAAAAGTCATTCACATCGAAATCGATCCGTCTGAAATTGATAAAAATGTAAAGACGACCGTTGCGATCAATGCGGATGCTAAGGAAGCTTTACAAGCCCTCATTAAAAGAGTAGACCAGAAATCCTATCCGTCTTGGGTAGCAGAGTTTGAAGAGTGCTATCGCATCGAAACGGAGAAGGTAATTGACAAAGATACGAGTGCTTCTAAAGATGGACAGCTCAAAATGGGTATGGTCGTGAAAGAAGTATCCGACCAAACCGACGGACAAGCAGTCGTCGCAACCGATGTCGGGCAACATCAAATGGTGGCTGCTCGCTACTACCGCTATGACAGTACCAACCAATGGGTCTCTTCGGGCGGTGCGGGTACAATGGGCTACGGTTTACCTGCTGCTTTTGGAGCAAAACTAGCACAGCCAGAACGTGAAGTCGTCGCTTTCATTGGCGACGGTGGTTTTCAGATGACTATTCAGGAACTGGGCATGTGTTCGCAGTGGAATGTAGGTGTGAAAATCGTATTGCTAGACAACAACTACTTGGGAATGGTGCGCCAATGGCAGCAACTTTTCTTTGATCGGCGCTATTCTTCGGTGGAATTACAAAATCCTGATTTCATTAAAATTGCAGATGGCTTTGGTGTGCCTGGTCGGAAGATAACGAAGCCCGGAGAACTGAAAGGTGCGGTATCGGAAATGCTAGAACACAAAGGACCTTACTTATTGCACGTCATGGTCGAAAAGGAAGAAAACGTTTTTCCGATGGTACCATCTGGTGCTTCTGTCAGCGAAATCGTTTTGACGCCCGAAGAGGTGAAGAAAAAAGGATAAGGTGATACAACCTTTGTGGTGCAGACGAAATTTGTAAAGATATAATCAGGTGTATTGATGTAAAAAAAACTTACACTTTCAGTAGTTGTTTAGGATAGCAGGAAATAGTCGTTGCTATCCTAAAAACTACGAACCAACTCATTTCAATGTCACGCAAAATCGGTTTGTTTTTCGGGTCTTTCAATCCCATACACGTGGGGCATTTGGTGATTGCTAATTTCATGGCGACGCAAACCCATTTAGATCAAGTTTGGCTGGTGGTGTCGCCTCAAAATCCACTAAAAACCAAGAAAAGTCTTGCCAAAGATCACGACCGATTGAACTTGGTACGATTAGCGACGGAAGACAATCCGATGCTACGGGTTTCAGACATAGAGTTCAACTTACCGAAACCTTCCTACACTATAGATACCTTAACTTTCCTACAGGAAAAATATCCAAACGAGCAGTTTGCGCTCATCATGGGGGGCGATAATTTAGCCAGTTTGCACAAGTGGAAAAATTACGAACGCCTACTAGACGATTACGATATCTACGTGTACCAACGTCCCAATTATGCGCTCGGTGAACTGATCGAACACGATCACGTTCATATTATGGAAGCTCCTTTAATGCAAATATCAGCAAGCTACATTAGAAGGTGTATCGCGGAGAAAAAGTCGATACGGTATTTAGTGCCTAGAGTGGTTCAAGAAGAAATTGAGC
>JBCDKV010000753.1:0-2722 GCA_038746215.1 Bacteroidota bacterium
AAAAAATCATCAAGAACAACCTCATTTCTGTCCCAAAAGGCCACCCAAATTGCTAATTTTTATGAAATAAAAATTAGCAATTTGAAAACTAGAAAGTCGACTACTTTTGTATTTGTAATCCAAATATACATGTCGAAAAATAGTGAAATTTTGTGTTCCCGTCCATAAAAACCCTTTGAGCATACTTGTTGCGCGATCTCAAGAGCTTTATCAGAAGTTATTTCAAGTATTGCTCAAAACTTCGTGTACGCTTGATAAAAAATTAGCAACTTGAACACTAAAGTATCAACTACTTTTGCAATTCAGATAAGTACATCCAATTTTTCTCCAATAAACAGTATAAACAGGTCAACAGATCAACAATTTCAACAGATCAGCAAACACCCACAAAGCCTACCAAGTATTCATACGCATATCATCAATGGCTCTTAGTATATCCCTACGACTAATTTGTCCGACCAATCTGCCTGCATCATCTAATACCAACAAACGTTTATAAACAGCCTCCAAAAAGATTCTAGCAACCTCAATGATATTGTCATCCGCAGACACACTTTTTCGCTCTTGATACATGTAGTCGGCAACGGTACTTTTCACGACGGGATGATTGTAATATGCCCCTCCGATCAGTACATTCAGGCAACTTCTATCGTCGATCATGCCCACGACTTCTCGTCTGCCATTCAAAACGGGTGCACCCGTAATTCGATTTTTGAGCATGGATTCTATGACCAAATGAATTTCATCTTCGGGACGAAACGTAATTAATTCTTTCGTCATATATTTAGATACTGGTGGCGCATTGAGCGTCAAATCTTTCTTTTCATCTTCGAGGGATTTTGTCTTATAATTTTTCATTTATTCTGATTTTTACAATTTGATAGAATAAAAAATTGATATTTTAATTGAAGCAATACAAAATAGTAAATTTTATCACTAAAGTGAAATAAAAAATAACCCTTTTTGTTTTCAGACAATAAAAAATATTGGCATTTACCGCATCTGCCCAAACCCATTCTCTTCTAAATCGTTACTTCCAATATGAAAGAACTGCAAGTCGACGAATCAGTACTGGCTCCCGATGGTTTCATTGAGGTAGTAGGAGCGAAAGAACACAATCTGAAGGAAGTAAGCGTTCGGATTCCACGCAATAAAATGGTCGTGATTACGGGCATCAGTGGCAGTGGTAAATCTTCACTGGCTTTTGACACCATCTACGCAGAAGGACAGCGTCGCTACATGGAAACCTTCACGGCTTATGCACGGCAATTCATCGGTGAAATGGAACGCCCCGAAGTCGAGCAGATTACAGGTTTGAGTCCAGTGATTAGCATTGAGCAAAAAACGACGGGACGCAATCCACGCTCTACGGTTGGTACAATTACGGAAGTTTACGATTTCATGCGTCTGCTGTTTGCACGAATTGGAGAAGCCTACTCCTACAAGACGGGGAAGCGTATGACCCGCTATACCGAACCACAAATGCTAGAACAAATCTTTGAGTACTTCAAAGGACAAAAAATTCTAGTGCTAGCACCGCTCATTCGTGGTCGAAAAGGACATTATCGCGAGCTCTTTGATCAGATCAGAAAGCAAGGCTACACCAAAGTAAGAGTAGATGGCGAGGTTTTAGAGATTGAGCCAGGCATGCAAATCGACCGCTACAAAGTGCACGATATAGAAGCCGTTGTAGATCGGATTAAAGTGTCCGATGAGCGATTGGATCGCTTGAATACTTCTTTACAAACCGCTCTGAAAATGGGGAACGGTTTGGTTTTTATTTTGGATAATGAAAATGGCAATATTTTTCCATACAGCAAACACCTCATGGATGCCGAGACGGGACTTTCCTACGAAGAACCTTCTCCCAATGCGTTTTCTTTCAATTCCCCTTATGGCATGTGTCCGACTTGTAAGGGATTGGGTAAAGTGAATAAGGTGGATATGGATAAAGTAATCCCCGATGACAGCAAAAGCATCAATGATAAGGGCATTGCTCCGCTGGGTGAGGTGCGTGATAATTGGACTTTCAAGCAGGTTCGTGCCATTGCTAAAGCTTATAAATTTAATTTTTCTACCCCCGTTAAAGATATTCCCAAAAAAGGGCTAGACGTTCTGCTAGACGGTAGCAGTGGCAAAGAGTTCAAGATTCAGTACCAAGGTAAGCCTTATCATTTTGCTTTCGAGGGACTGCAAACTATGATAAAACGATGGTTTGAAGATACTTCTTCGGAAAAAATTAGGCAGTGGGCGGAGAGTTTTATGACCATAGACACCTGCGATACTTGTCAGGGCGCTAGACTGAAAACAGAGTCTTTGCACTTCAAATTAGCGGAAAAAAACATTGCTGACTTAGCCGAAATGGACTTAGGCGAACTCCAAACTTGGATGGATGAAGTCGAAAATTATTTGTCCGAACGACAAAAAGCTATTGCCAGAGATATTCTAAAGGAAATACGATTGCGGCTGGGCTTTTTGATGCACGTCGGTCTGGATTACTTGTCTCTGAATCGTCCTGTTCGTACGCTTTCGGGCGGAGAGGCACAGCGCATTCGTTTGGCGACTCAAATTGGTTCTCAATTAACGGGCATTACCTATATTTTGGACGAACCTAGTATTGGATTGCACCAAAGAGATAATCAGCGTTTGATTGAGGCTTTGCGCGAACTGACCAATATTGGTAATACGGTTTTGGTAGTGGAACACGATAAGGATATTATGC
>JBCDKV010000754.1:0-2712 GCA_038746215.1 Bacteroidota bacterium
CAATGTCAGGAAATCGCGCAACAAGTATGCTCAGTAATTCTCTTCGGACGGAAACACAAAATTTCACTATTTTTCTCTAAAAAAAATAGTGAAATTTTGTGTTTCCGTCCGAAGAGAATTACTGAGCATACTTGTTGCGCGATTTCCTGACATTGACTCAGGCTGTTTTTGAGTAAACCGTTAAGAAAAACAGGACTTCGTACACGCCTAATCTGAAGCAAGAGATGGTGGTAGAATAGCCTTGACAAAGCGTTCCTATTCCAGTGGCAAAGTCACATCAAAACTAATCGGTACTTCATCTTTTGGACCACCACCATTGAAACCAAAGTCCTGACGGGTGATGACGCCCTCTCCTTTCACCTGATAGGGTTTGCTTTCGGAAATGGTGAAAGTCAGTTCCACGGGCTTGGTGTGTTTCTTTAGCGTCAACATAGCTTGGGTTTTGTATTGTCCATCGCCTATTGCTGTTGCCCCATCAATCGCTACACTAGCCGTGGGAAATTTTTTGATGTAGAAATAATCTTTCTTTTTGCGAATGTTTTGCTGTAAGTCTTTCCAATCGCAAGTCAAAGAGGAGGTGTTGATTTCGATACCCAACTGAATATTTTCTACTTGATCTTCGGGCATCGCGGCTTCGGTAAATTTCCATTTTTGAAAAGTAAAAACTTGCGGCGAACCTGCATCACCGATAGCTTGAATGACACCAGGACTGCTACCTGTTTCTTCTATTCCGATCTGAGTAAAGGAAAGCGCAAATAAGAGCGCGAGTACTAAAAAAGGTAATTGCTTCATCATTGTGTATTGTTTTGTTGTATTTTTTCATGGTTGCATGGTTGCATGGTTGCATTGCTTCACGGCTTCATGGCAGACTTGCTGATTGTGTACTTGCTCTTGGTGACTGGTTTTATAAAAAAAAGCATACGACCTGCGTAAGTACTCAATCGAAGGTATGATAACGGGCAACTCTAAGCTTGCCTGTCATCTGAGGACGTTAAATGATAGGTAAGCTTGAAGTTACCTGCCAATGCGTCCCAACAATCCTTACATTACTACTTCATATTATCCTATCCGCCAACTGCCTTTTTCATCAAAAAATTGAGGTCGAAAAGCATGGTTTTCCGGGCTGCTTCTGGCCCATCGGGTCCTTTGATTTTGAAATCATCTACAATGTTGAGTTCAAAGGAAGCACTCACTTGTAGGAGTGGCTGCCCGAACTCGTCAACAATCGGTGTAAGCTGTGCGGCTACTTTTACAGGACGCTGCTTACGCATTAATTCAAAAGTACCGTCGACTTGCAGATAGGTCGTTTCGCCATAAGCCAAATTCGACAGATCGACGGGTGCATCAAATTGGAAACTAGAGGCTGGAAATTTGTAGGCTTTCACGTATTTATTCAAGACGTTATAATCAAAGCTCTCCATACCCATTGTCAGGCTTTGCATATCGGCTACGAATTTGCCTTGTAGCTGATTTTTGCGCTTCGTCCACTGCAAATCGCCTACCATTTTTTGGATTTCTCCAATGTAGCGATCTAATGGTGCTGGAAACCGAAACTGCACAATCGGCACTTCCGCTTCGATGGCTTGGTGGAATGTCCATTGTTCAGGTAAGGCAGGAGCATCTACGAAAGCATTTTTATTCATTTGGCTGGAAACGGGTAAGCTCAAACCCAAGGCTTCCCATGATTTGACGGGAATGGTATTAGAGATGGGACTAAAAGCATCCCCTATTTTGGACGTTTTCATTTGTGCGGTAATTTCATTTGCTAGCTGTTTTGCTGCCTGCTCCAATAAGCTGTCAAAACTGTTGATGGTACCTTTCAAAGGAGCAGCAAAATTGGAGAAAATCGGGTCTTTGCAGGAGTACTGCGAATAGATTTCCATGGATAAGTACACCTCTTGATTCGCACTGACGTAGGGATGAATATCTAAGTAAAACAAGCGATCGGTGCGTGCTAGCAGGACTTTCTTGGCTGTTTTGAAATGCTGCATATGATCTGCAAAAACTTGCTGAACTCGCGCTGCTAATGTTGTCGCTGTCCAATTGGAGGGGACTTTGCCTTGTGCTTCGGTAACTTTTAAACTTGCAGCTACCTGTGTGCGTCCCGTTTGCCAAAGCAATACGGATGTTTTGTCCAGTAATGCTTGCTGTTGTGGTACGACTTTGCTGGTTCGGATGAAATTTCGGATGGTTGAAAATTCAGCGTAGCGACTAGCATAAATGGAACGACCTTTCGCATTCTGATAGATAATGGCAGGCGTCGTTGTGATGTTTTCGGGTACACCTTCCGTAGCACTCTTCTCTACTAGGCGTATACCTTTTTCTAATGCGTAGGCTCTAATGTCGGGTAGTGCAATGGTTTTGAAATGTTGATCGCTGGCTTGTGTGAAGATAATCAGCATTTCATCCGAATTAGCCCAAAGATTTGGCGTAGTACAGAAGATGAAAAACAGTAATAATAAATTCCTCATTTTAGACTAAGTTTTAGTTACAGAACGAGCCATAAATTGCCAAGTATTGAATGCTCGGAGCTTATCCGATACTTTAGTTGTCGCGCCACTATCGCTTGGCGTACTCAATAGCACGAGCATTCATGTCCCAATTGACGAACTGCCAAGCCAACTGCCGATTGGAGCATCCAACTACGATCCAGCCGCTTTCTGAGTCGGCTGCCATTTGACTGTAAAAACCTTGTGGCGCACCACCCCAATA
>JBCDKV010000755.1:0-2708 GCA_038746215.1 Bacteroidota bacterium
AAGGAGAGTGATGCGCCGCACGGCTTGTACTGGAATATTACAGATGAAAATGGAGCAGAAAACCAGCAATTCGTTGCGCAATACGACATCAAAGCCTTTGAAAGTAAAGCACAGGTGAGTCGCCACCGCAACGATAAAGTCCCAATGGTGACGGCTACTTGGCAATACCAAGCTAATGAATATCTGAGTGTTTTGCCCGAAACGGAACTAGTGCCGATTATTCCCCGACCAGCTAGCATTATCGAAAGTACAGGGACGCTAAACATTGACGATACTTGGACGATCTACACCAAATCCGAAGAACTCGAACGAGAAGCAAAGTACTTGAAAACGCAACTAAAAGCATTCACAGGACTGGATTTGAAGATCGTGGTAGAAGCGGAAGCCGCAGTAGATAAAAATATTCATTTGTTTGTAGCAGAAAATGAAACAGCTAATAAAGAAGCATACACATTAGAATTGTTGCCAGCAGCGGGCATTAAAATTGTGGCTTCCAATGCCAGCGGAATTTTCTACGGCATACAGAGTCTTTTATCTTTGATACCTGCCGATGTCCTTTTATCCAAAACGGGAAATTTTGAGTTGACAGCCGTGAAAGTGGAGGATACTCCTCGCTTCGCCTATCGCGGTATGCACTTGGATGTCGGGCGCAATTTCCATCCAGTATCAACCGTCAAAAAGTTGATAGATGTGATGGCATTTTATAAATTGAATAAACTGCATTTGCATCTGACCGAAGATGAAGGTTGGCGTTTAGCAATTGAAGGATTACCCGAGCTGACGGAAGTTGGGGCGAGACGTGGACACACCATCGAAAGTGAGGAATATTTGCAGCCTGCTTACGGTTCGGGCTTTGATCCAGATGATACCGAATCGGCGGGTAATGGCTATTACAGCAAAGCAGATTTTGTTGAAATTTTACGTTACGCTACGGATCGACATATCCAAGTCATTCCAGAAATCAATGTTCCAGGACATGCTCGGGCGGCTATCAAAGCAATGGAAGCGCGCTATCGAAAATATATGAAACAGGGCGACGAGGCAGCCGCCAAGCAATATCTTCTGAGTGATTCGGAAGATGAATCGGAATATCTTTCCGTTCAGGACTTTCCTGATAATGTGGTTTGCGTGTGTATGGAGTCGGTCTATACTTTCTACGAAAAAGTAGTAGATGAAATACTGGCTATGTACGAAGAAGCCAATGTTCCTTTGCTGAGCTTGCATACGGGTGGCGATGAAATTCCGAATGGCGTTTGGGAAAAATCGCCCATTTGCCAGCAGTTGATGCAAGATATCCCCGAAATCAACAATACCGTTGATCTTTCCACTTATTTTATGGAGCGTCTCAGTGCTATTTTGGCAGAGCGAAACATCTCAACGGCAGGCTGGGAGGAAATTGCACTGCAAAAAGTAAAGCGTCCAGATAGCACTTATACCTACGTGCCGCATCCTGATTTTTTGGATGCTAATCTGATTCCCTATGTTTGGCAAAACCTTTGGGATAATCAGGATTTAGGCTATCGACTTGCCAATGCAGGCTATCCCGTCGTGCTTTGCAATGTCACCAATTTCTATTTTGATCTGGCGTACAATAAAGACCCAAAAGAACCTGGTTTTTATTGGGGTGGTTTCATTGATAGCCGCAAGCCTTTTGAAATGATGCCCTACGATTTATTCAAATCTACGACGGAAGACCCAATGGGCAACCCCTTTGATTTGATAAAGAACTACGCCAATATGGAACAATTGCGACCCGAAGCCAGATCAAACATCCTTGGTATTCAAGGGGAACTTTGGACAGAAACCGTAAAGACCTCTGATATGTTAGAGTATTATTACCTCCCCAAATTAATTGGCTTGGCAGAACGAGCTTGGTCGACACCGCCCGTTTGGGAAGGCATCGAAAACCAGCAAGAACGAGAAAAAGCGCTCGATCAAGATTGGAATGTGATGGCAAATAGCATTGCACAACAGGAGTTTATTCGCCTATCGCAGCTTTCAGGTGGATACAATTATCGTGTCCCAACGCCAGGTGCAGTACTGCGATCAGGTATTTTGTACGCCAATAGTAGTCTGCCAGGGCTAAGTATTCGTTACACCACCGACGGCAGTGAACCAAATGAAAATTCTGTTGTATATGAAAAGCCGACCGCTGTTTCAGGGACGATTCGATTGAAAGCCTTTGATAAGGCAGGGAAGGCAAGTAGGACGGTGGATGTGGAGGTGTTGCAGTAGTTTTTAGTACTACTCGAAATGAAGACTTAGTAAAGCCCGTAAAATCATGTAGCGAGTATGCCCAAAGATTTTTTGTGTATCTACCAGAAAAAAATAACTAAATATACCAAAAACTTTATTTAGTAGACTTGTTACTCTTTAAAGGGGCATCTTTTTAAGTCATAATTAATTGATATTCAGTACATTAAAAAACAATCCATAAATCATGCCAATAATCTCTTTTCCACTAAAACTACAAATAAGAACGTAATTAGAGTGTTATTTAGGATTTAAACAACTGATAATGAATGACTTAAAAAAGTAACAAGTCTAGTAAATATAATTATGGCAAGAAGTAAAAATAAAAGAAAAAACAAAAAACAAACGACCGCTAGACCCAAGCTGAGTTTAAAGAATTACATCATAAAAGTAGCCCGTAAGCTGCCATTGCACGAATGCTTGATCTTTGAAGGCTGGGAAGAACTTGGAAAAAC
>JBCDKV010000756.1:0-2704 GCA_038746215.1 Bacteroidota bacterium
ATGTTGAAGCGACCATGATTCACGTTTTTTATTGTTTAATGTTAGTAACGATAAAACAATAACTTACCGATTTGGACTTGATCTTTCAAGCTGTAAAAGTACTTAAAAAATGAGCCGTAGCCCTGCTATCAAGCTAAGCTTGTGCAATGCCACAAAAGGGTTGAAGTGCTTTTACAACTCAAAATCTCTACCCCCAATTTCGATAATTTATTATTTCATCGTTACTTATTTGGCTGTTGCCGCTGTCTATTTGTTGGATGTGTATTTGAAACAAATTAGCTAACTACCAAAAATGCGAATAACGACTGTACAGATTTCATTTTTCTTGACATTTGCCTCAGATATAGTTCAGGTCAATATCCGCAAATTGAGCATACTTGTTGCGCGATCTCAAACGCTTTACTAAGTTTTAAAAGTTTAGTAAAACTATCACTGCCACAAAATGGAATATTTTACCCGTTATTCGCGTCAAAAACCAACTGCCAAACACTAATTTCTACTAACTACACAATTCTCCAGCACCAAAGTATCCATCTTTGTTCTGGTAAAGCAATTCAGGGCATCCTCTGGCGTATTGACAATTGGTTCGTTTTCGTTGAAAGAGGTATTGAGCAGAACGGGCACCCCCGTCTTTTCTGCGAATTTGGAAATCAGACTATAGTATCGAGGCGCATCTGCCTGATCTACGGTTTGTAATCTTCCCGTACCGTCTACGTGCGTGACGGCTGGGATGACATCGTGTTTTTCTGGTTTGATTTTGAAGACCTTTTCCATATAAGGCACTTCGTCGATTTTCTCAAAATATTCTGCCGTGTGCTCCTTTAAAATAGAGGGCGCAAACGGACGAAAACTTTCTCTTCGCTTAATTTTTTCGTTCAGAAGATGACGGGCATCTGCTCGGCGTGGATCGACTAAGATAGAGCGATTGCCTAATGCCCGCGGGCCAAATTCTGCTTTGCCTTGAAACCAACCAATCACGCCACCATTCACTAAACTATCCGTCACCATATCGTAGATGGCATCGTCCTCTACCCGCTTGTAATTGATGCCTTTCGATTGTAGGAATTGCTCAATTTGCTCATTGGTGAAGGAAATACCAGTATACGCCTGATGCACAAATTCTTGTCGCGGATGACCAAGGGTTTGATGGTAAAAGAAAAGCGCAGAACCCACCGAGGTGCCACCATCATGTCCAGCGGGTGGTACGTACAATTGTTCAAAAGAGGTATTATCTGTAATCTTACCGTTGGCTACGGAATTTTGCGCGACACCTCCCGTGATACATAGATTTTTGAGTCCCGTTCTCCGATGCAAATCTTCTGCCATGTGAAAAATCACCTCTTCTGTCACACGCTGTACGGAAGCTGCAAAATCTTTGTGGTATTGGGTAAGTTCATCTCCTTTCTGTCGAGCAGGGCCGAACAACTTGATGTACTCATCTCCAAATTTTCTGGCAATCAACGGTACACCATCGACCGTACTGGTCCAGTCTCCCTTATTCGCCCCTTGCATGTAGTGCGTGTTCAACTCAAACAAGCCATCACTTTTTATCTTGATGACTTTTCGGAGATTTTTCATGATGTTTTCATCGGGTGTTCCATAAGGCGACAACCCCATCACTTTATACTCATCGCCATAATGTGGAAAGCCTAGAAACTGCGTCGCCATTGTATAGAAGTAACCCACCGAACTTGGGAAAGAAACACTATCTATGACTTCCATTTTGTTACCCTTGCCTGTCCCACGCATGGTCGAAGTGAAATCGCCCATACCGTCTACAGATAAAATAGCGGACTCCTCAAAAGGCGATACAAAGAAGGAAGAAGCCATATGGCTGCGGTGGTGTTCGACGTACTGCATTTCTGCTTTTAGATCATTTACGTCATAATCTAACAGCGCAGCTAAGTCCTCTTTCAAGGTCTGAACGTTGGCGTGTTCTTTTCGCTTTCTATTCAAAACGGAAAGAATCGAACCTTTTTTGATGGTGTAGAGTACCTTTTCGTTAAATTTCGCTTTCGGATTTTTGGAAACTGTGATATGGTCTACCTCTGCCAGTGTGATATTGGCAGCTTGCAGACAAAATTCAACGGCTTTGCTCGGTATGCCTGCCCAGTGCTTCACCCTTCTTAGTCGCTCTTCTTCCGTTGCTGCTACCAGCACACCGTCTTTGTAGATACAAGCAGAAGAATCTCCGTGGTAGGCGTTTATTCCTAAAATGTACATTCTCAAAATGGTATTTTGTTACAAATCAAATTTTTTGCAAATGTATCACCAATCTTATTCATAGACAAATAAGGGGGGAAATGAAAATGAAAGCGTAACTGTTGATATTGGCTTATAATGAACCATTAAGGTACTTAGATTACTGAACACAACAGGAAATGAAACACCAATGGACACCATCGCTCTAAAGTTCAAGTACAAAGGGCAATTAGACTTCGTATATCTATGATTAAAAATGTCCAGCAGTCTAACAATCAAATATCTATGCGAATAACGGGTAAAATACTCCATTCTGTGGTAATAATAGCTTTGCTAAACTTTTGAAACTTAGTAAAGCGTTTGAGATCGCGCAACAAGTATGCCCAAAGGTTTTTTATGGACGGAAACACAAATTTCAACTTGTTTTTTCTCTAAAAAATAAGTTGAAATTTGTGTTTCCGTCCGAAGAGAATTACGGAGCATACTTGTTGCTCAATTTGCG
>JBCDKV010000757.1:0-2700 GCA_038746215.1 Bacteroidota bacterium
GCTTGATAGCCGCCGTAGCCACCAAAATCAAAACTGACCTGATGTCCTTTCAGCCGCAGCGCACGTATGGTTTCCCAACTAATACCAGATTCCAAGCAAATAGTGCCACCGTCTTTCATTTCACCGCCCGTCGGCTGGCTAGAGCCTTTGTGCCGAATTCTAGGTGCATCGCCTGCCTCTTGCAAATTCATGCCAAAATCAATCATATTGACTAAAATTTGAACGTGTCCTTGGGGTTGCATCGCACCGCCCATTACCCCAAAACTCATGAACGGTAATCCATCTTTGGTGACAAAAGCAGGGATGATGGTGTGAAAAGGACGTTTATTTGGGGCAAAAACATTGGCGTGTCCTTCCTCCAAAGCAAACAAAGCACCTCTATTTTGTAGCACGAAGCCCAAACCATCGGGCGTCATCCCCGAACCCATACCTGCATAGTTGCTCTGGATTAAAGAAACCATATTGCCTTTACTATCGGCAGTAGATAAATAGATAGTTTCGTCTACCGCGAGTTCCCCTGCTGGATAGGAGCGCGCTGCTCGATTGAGGTCAATGAGTGTCGCTCGCTCTTTAGCATAGGCTTTGGAAATCAGTTGCGCTACGGGTACTTGGCTGAAATCCATGTCTGCGTAGTATTTTGCTCGGTCTTCGTAAACGACTTTTTTTGCTTCCGTGAACAGATGGATGTATTCGGGACTGCCAAAACTCATGCTAGCAATATCGTGTTGCTCCAAAATATTCAGCATTTGCAGGGCGGCTATGCCTTGTCCATTTGGCGGCAATTCCCAAACATCGTAGCCCCTGTAATTAGTGGAAACTGGGTCTACCCAAGTGGAGGTGTGTTCTGCCAAATCCTTCATAGAGAGAAAGCCACCCTGTTCTTTCATGTATTTCACCATGGCCGCTGCGATTTCTCCTTTGTAAAAAGCGTCCCTGCCTTCATTCGCAATCGTTCGGAGGGTATTTGCCAGATTGGGATTTTTGAATATTTCGCCCTTCTTAGGCGTGCTGCCATTTGGCATATAGGTTTCTTTGAAGTTTTTGTACTTGGCTAAATTGCTCGCTCCACGCTCCATATAAAAAGCGATCAATTCGCTGACTGGAAAGCCATTTTCGGCATAGTCAATAGCTGGTTGCAAAATGGTTTTCATAGGGAGTTGCCCAAATTTCTGATGCAATTCAAACCAACCATCTACCGCACCTGGCACAGATACCGACAAAGCCCCCAAATAAGGTATCTGCGTCATGCCGTTTTCTTTGAAATAGGCGAGTGATAAATCCTGCGGTGAACGACCAGACGCATTGAGTCCATAGAGCTGCTTGCTTTCGTTGTCCCAAACGATGGCGTAAAGATCGCCGCCAATACCATTGCCAGTCGGTTCTACTAAGCCCAAAACTGCATTGGCAGCAATGGCAGCATCAATAGCACTGCCTCCTTTTTTTAGGATGTCCAAAGCCGCTTGTGTGGCTAAAGGCTGACTAGTCGCCGCCATTCCGCGTTGTGCAATCACCTCCGAGCGCGTCGCAAAAGATTGTCCCGTTAAGCGATCTTGGGCAGTCATATTTTGGTGGGTAAAGCTTAGTAGTGCTACGAGAAAAAATAGATACTTGATATTCATAATGCTTGAATCATATTTAATTATAGGAATTCTATACTGCAAACGGGATAAATCTGTGCAAATGGTCGAATTGTAAAATTGTTCAATTGTCGAACTGATAGTGACGTTCTGTACCATTAGCAGACGTTGCTAATGGTAGGATAGGAAGAATCAATTCAACACTTTTTCAATTCAACAATTCTACAAAGTGATCAAAATAAAAATACACTTTTTCATCCCGAATGGAGTATAAGTAGGTGTGTACGAAGGCTTACTGTAAGCAGGACTAAAGATTTCGTGCACACCTATATCCCAAGAGCTACCAGTATTTTCTATGATGGCACTATTTCAGACAGAGAATAAAAAACTTTGTTTTTCATTTTGTTTACTAATTTCGACATGTTTATCTGAATCACAAAAGTAGCTGACACTTTAGGCTCAAATTGCTAATTTTTACTCAGTAGCGTACGAAGTCTCATTTTTCTTGAAAAAGCTTGAGTCAATGCAAGATAATTGAGCATACTTGTTGCGCGATCTCAGGAACACTACTAGGGTTTATTTCAAACATTGCTCAAAAATTCGTACACACTTAACTATACTGTAAACGGGATAAATCTGTGCAAACGAATATGCCTGTTTATCTGTTTAAATTGTTTATTTGTTGAACTGCAATATGTTGATCCTAAGCTTATTAAACGAATAAACAGTTCAACAAATCAACAAAGATGGAAATGCACTTTTTTATCCCATACGCAGCATATTTTTCATCCCTCACTGAACTTGATAGCAACTTTTGCATTGTAAGTCTTCATCAACCAATATTAGCACACATGAAGACTTACTGTAGAATCTATACCATATTCATTGGGTTGCTTTGGATATGCGCCGCTTGCGCCCAAACAGAAACGAGCAGTACCACTCAACAAATCAAAGCGGCGGAACAGCTTTATGGACTTAATTTTACCGATGCAGAGCGGGAATTGATGCTAGAAGACGTGCAGGAGAATGCTGCCGCCTACGAACAACTGCGTACAGTTTCTATTCCAAACCACATCCCGATGGCACTCGACTTCAATCCGATACCAGCAGGTGTGCGTTTTGA
>JBCDKV010000758.1:0-2698 GCA_038746215.1 Bacteroidota bacterium
AACAAATTTCAGATTCTATGGCTCAATATCGCGACCGATGTGTTTTCAGCGGTTTTTTATACCCTGTTTGTATATTACTTCTCGAAGGATGTGATGGCGCGTAAACAGCAATTGTATCTACCCTTTATTCGCATTTACCTCGGCGCAGTATTACTGTATTTACTGATCTTTGCCACCTTATATTTTATAGGTTCACCCATCGGCACGCTCGCCCTATTTCACCAATACTACTTACTTAGCGTTACCCTAATCGGAACAATGGGCGTCATCTTTTTTGTCATTCGGCTGCCACGCGTTTTAATGGCTTATATTTTGCTAGGCTCAATGAGTCTAGTACTCGGAGCAGGACTGTCGATTTATTTGAGTGGCGGTCACATTCCGTTCATTGTAAATAGCCCAACTGAAGTGATAACAAATGTGGAGAGCTACGATACTACTTTCTTACAATTGGCGATGGTGATTGATGCCGCTTGCTTTGGGATGGCAATCATTAAGAAAAATCAGTACCAGAAAGGCTTATTGGAACAGTTTATCGCAAAAGCCAGACAACAAGCAACTACTACAACTCAACTGAGTGCAGCACCTAAACATGAGTCCTGTATTCCGATTCAAAATGGCGTCGCGGATATTCGGCTTCCCATCCATGAGGTTTTGCTAGTTGAATCCACGAAATTTGGAAAACTAAAAGTTAGCTACCGTACCACTAATGAATTGCTGGAACAAGGACTCACCAACCAGCGCTTTCAAGATATGATTAAACAATTGCCTTCCGAAATCTTTTTCGTGGCGCGCCGTCGAAATCCTCAAATGATCGTTCACAGGGATTTTATACAATCCATTAATCAAGTAATGACACAAGCAGATAAGGTTAAGTATCAGTCCACCGCGATGCTCAAAAATGGTCAAATGGTGGTGATCGCAAAAAATAAGAAAGCGGCTTTTGAAAGTTGGTATTATCAGGTGTAATGCAGGCAATTGTAAGAAAGCTGTGACTTGTTTAGTCGTTTAGTGCAGAGCTTAGGAACACGAACAAAATAACCTTCGATTCTTGAAGGCATCTTTTGACCTCACTCTGAACTTAAAAAAGCCTTATGTAGCTAGGCTATACGCGGTTTTTGAAGCACAAACTGAAGTCAAAATCTGCTGGTTCAAGAACCGAACTTTATTTAATTCGTGTTCCTTATCTATATTTGCACCATGCAAACGAACAAATTACACACTTCCATTTTGTGTTTCAGCTTGGTGCTCTGTGCAGCACTGATTTGGACACAGTGCAGCTTTGATGGAACAACCAATATCAAAACTTACTATTTTCCACTGCACGATCTGTACAATGGCATGGTATACGAATACAATGGCGTGGACAACGAAAATTTGCCGCCCTACTATTGGTTTTACCGCAGCATAGACCAAGAAGAAAGTACGTTTTTGACGGGCATGTACTACGACTACACCTTTACGCCACAGCAATTTATTCGAGAAGAAAAGATAAAAAACGGTATGCTCTTGGAAGAACTCTTTCTATACGAAACCGATACAATCGGCAAACAAGAGCAAATACCAGTGAATATTGCTGCTGGCAATGCTTTTCCCTTTGAAGTGAAAGATTCGTTGGGCATTTTTCTGTACAATATCAATTGGTATTCCCCCAAAGATAGCATGAACTATACCCTCGTTCGGAATAGAAGTTATCAAGGTAAGACGACCTATGAATATCAAGGAAAATCCTATCGAGCCATCACTTTTAAGGTGCGCGAATTGGTGGAAACCGAACAAGAAGGTTTTTTAAAAGTAGAATTGACAGGCGAAGAAATCTACGCCGAAGGTATCGGTTTGGTTTACACTAGTAAAAAAGCATTGGGTGGCGGATATGAGCAGACCTATCAACTGAAAGATACTTACACTATGGAAGCTTTGGAGCAGAAATTTGGGGAAAGTTTGAAGGAGGGGGTTGAATGAAAATGAAAAGATTGAATGAAAATGAAAAGTCTTAATGAAAATGAAAAGACTCAATGAAAATGAAAAGACTCAGTGAAAATGAAAGTGTACAAAAACTACTCCCTGAAGCACCACAATACCTTTGGCATCGACGTGAAAGCTGCCATCTTCGCAGTAGTACATCATCCTGCCGAACTCAAGATATTGCTGTTGGGCTATCGAAACAAGGAGTTATTGATCCTCGGCGGTGGCAGTAATATGCTGCTGACCCAAGATTTAGATCGCTTGGTCATTTTTAATGCTATCAAAGGATTTGAAGTCATCGAAGAAAATGAAACTACCGCCATCGTGAAAGCAGGTGGAGGCGAAAATTGGCACGAATTTGTGATGAAATGCTTAGGCAAGAATTTGGGTGGGGTCGAAAATTTATCGCTCATCCCAGGAACAGTCAGAGCTGCGCCGATACAAAACATTGGTGCGTATGGCGTAGAATTGCAGGATGTGTTTGAGCGTTTAGAAGCCACCGAATTAGCGACGGGCAAGCAATATGTATTCGCAAGCTGCCTTATCGAATACATATTGCTTGCCCGTCGCTAATTCGGTGGCTTCCAAACGCTCAAATACATCCTGCAATTCTACGCCATACGCACCAATATTTTGTATCGGCGCAGCTCCGACTGTTCCTGGGATGAGCGATAGATTTTCGACCCCACCCAAATTCTTGCCTAAGCATTTCATCACAAATTCGTGCCAATTTTCG
>JBCDKV010000759.1:0-2694 GCA_038746215.1 Bacteroidota bacterium
CAAAGTGATCAATTTCAAAATCATATAGACCCATTAAAATGCTAGAACCAATCCTAAAATTCATCACTAAATTTTTCATAGAGATACTCTTTGAAGGACTCATTTCACAAACCCTTAAAAACATATATTGGTTAGGCGTTATAATTTTGAAATTGATCACTTTGAGTCCTAAATCCATCAAAGAACTAAAAGAAAAATACAAAGATTCCAGTAAGCCCTATTTTTTAGGCTTTGGAGTCATTACAGGCGTAATATACGCTTTAATAAATGAATTTGGATAAAAACAACATACAATGAAACTGACACTAAAAGTTTGGAGAGAAGGAGGAAAATACATGGGACAGTTTGTAGAGTACAAATTGGACGACATTTCGGATGATATGTCCTTTTTGGAAATGTTGGATGTATTGAATGAGCAATTAGTTCAGAAAAAAGAAGCACCCGTGGCTTTTGAGCACGACTGTCGAGAAGGAATTTGTGGAACTTGCAGCATGGTCATCAATGGTCATCCGCACGGGCCACAGACAGGTACGACAACTTGCCAATTGCATATGCGTTCCTTCAAGGACGGCGATACAATTTATATTGAACCATTCCGTGCTAGAGCGTTTCCTGTATTGAAAGATTTGGTAGTGCAGCGCGATTCTTTTGATCGCATCATCCAAGCAGGTGGATACATTTCCGTAAATACAGGTCAGGCGCAAGATGCAAATGCTATTCCAATTGAAAAAGATACAGCTTCTCATGCTTTTGATGCAGCGGCTTGCATTGGTTGTGGTGCGTGTGTAGCGGCTTGCCCAAATGCTTCGGCGATGCTTTTCGTATCTGCTAAAGTATCGCACTTAGCGATGTTGCCACAAGGAAAAGTAGAAGCGAAAAAACGTGCGCAAGCGATGGTGGCACAGATGGATGCAGAAGGATTTGGACAGTGTTCCAATATCACAGCTTGTGAGGCAGAATGCCCAAAAGGTATTTCGGTGACGAATATTGCGCGTCTGAATAGAGAATATTTAGGTTCGGTATTTGGTTCAGAAAAGGTATTAGCGAAGTAGTTTTTCGATAAGAAATCAATTAGCGTTATTGAACGACAGGGAGTATTCAGAAAAGTGTGTCAGGCAGAGAACGCAGAGTTTTGATTATCAATGAATTATTAATTTGCTAAGATTCAATTGGCACAGATTATTGAACACTACCAATGACGGCCTCATTTTCCATGAAGCCGTCATTTTTTGTCTATCCCTTTCATTCTACCTTAACAAAGTCAATTCTCCAATCTCTGTCCGCTTACTCATTTCATAATTCTCTTCCACCATATACTTGATTTTCCAAACATAAACCCCTTGTGGTGCAGGGCGATTCCCGATCATACCTGTCCAGCCTTCTTCTCGATCTTCGGATTGGAAAATGAGCGTTCCCCAACGATCGTAAACTTGAAGCTGATATTCTAAAAATTGGCAACTAGGAAAGACCACAAAACGTTCGTTTCTACCATCAAAATTGGGAGAGAATACATTAGGCGCATACATATCACAAACTTGGCAAGGGACAATATTGACTACATCAATTACCGTTTCACATTCATTGCTCACTTCCACTAAATATTCACCTGGCTCCTCCACTATGAAGCGATTATCAATCGAGCCATCCTGCCAACGGAAATCTAATTCCAAATCGGTATTGGCAAGTAAAGTATAGGTCGCACCTTCGCAAAGCGTAGTATCTTGTCCCAATTCTACTTCGATTGGTTCAGGAGTAGTAAAACGAATGAAATCATCCATTCTGCCACATTCATTGCTTACTGTGACTTGATAGATACCGTCGCTAGTGACTTCTAAAGTTGGCTCGCTAGAACCGTCGCTCCAAGTATAATTCACTTCATGACTTGAACTTGCATCCAAAACAACTACATCGCCTTTGCAAAGTAAGCCTCCTTCTCCCAATTCTACACTTGGTGAAGTTTGAACGACAACAGCCACAGTGTCAAAATGCACAAAACACTCGTTGCGTGCTTCTAGCCAATACTCACCTGTTTGGTTAGTTTCAAAAACAGCTTCTGTGCTACCATTTTGCCAACGAAATTCTACTGCTTCTAAACCACTTTCTAATAGAATACTTTCGCCCTCGCAGATGCGCTGATCTTCTCCTAAATTCAATTCAAAATCAGGGGTGTAATTTACAGTAATAGCATCTCCTGCTCTTCCACATTGATTGGCAACTTCCACACTATAAGCTCCTGATTGTGAGATCGTAAAGTTATTTTCAGTACTGCCATTCTGCCAACGAACGGCATATTCTTCACTAATTTGTAATTCCAAAATATCGCCTTCGCAAAGTTGCTGATCATCGCCTAAATCTATGCTTGGTGCTTCTACGAAAGTAACGATGACACTATCCCGAACCGTTTCACAATCGGAAGCGGCTTCTAGCCAATAAATGCCAGCTTCAGTGATCGTAAAGGCATTGTTAACGCTACCATCTTGCCAGCGCAAGGTTGCATCGTTTATATTGACCATCAATTCTAGTTCTTCTCCTATGCATAGTTCTTGATCTGCGCCTAAATCCACACTTACACCTTGTCCGAAAGTAACTTCGATTTGATCGGTCAAAGTTTCGCAGCCGTTGGTGATGGTTACTTCATAAGTACCCGATTGGGTGACTTCAAAAGTGGGATTGGTACTGCCATCTTGCCAAACA
>JBCDKV010000760.1:0-2685 GCA_038746215.1 Bacteroidota bacterium
CAGGATTGAACTGTAAATCAGTAGCTTATGGTTTTGGGGAAGAAAATAATTGGGATTTTATCGAGATAAATGAGCTATTATTTTCAAAGCCAAGTTCATAAGATATTGGTTTACAGGAAAATAATGCTCCAAACATGCTCTAAGCTTGTGCAATGCCACAAAAGGGTTGAAGCACTTCTACAACTCAAAATCTCTACCTCCAATTTCGATAATTTATTATTTCATCGTTACAAAGAACTCTGAAAAAGAACTACGCCCTACTCAAAATACAAATCCTCATACTTATTTACGGCATAATCATAAAAATACTGGAAATTGAGCGACTCACCAGTCAGTTTCTCGCACAATTCACTAGCGGTATATTTACGCCCTACCTGATAGATATTTTGCTGTAGCCAGGTCAACAAAGTACTCAAATCGCCCGCTTCTATTGATGCTTGCAGGTTAGGGATTTCCTTTTGTGCTTGTTGAAAAAATTGAGCGGCGTAGAAACTGCCCAAGCTGTAAGTAGGGAAATAGCCAATGTTGCCATACGCCCAATGAATATCTTGCAATACGCCACGTTTTGCATCTGGCACATCGACCTCCAAATAGGCTTGGTAACGTTCATTCCAAGCACTTTCCAAATCAGCCACTTCCAATGAGCCTTCTAGTAGGGCTTTCTCTAGTTCATAGCGAATCAAAACGTGAAAATGATAGTGCAATTCGTCGGCTTCGGTGCGAATGAAACCTGCCTCTATTTTGTTAATTCCTTTATAAAAATCCCTCGCGCTGATGTTTCCTAATTGTTGCGAAAACACCTTTTGCAATTGTGGATAATTGGATTGCCAGAAAGACCAACTTCTGCCCACATTATTTTCCCAAAGTCGCGATTGTGATTCGTGTATGCCCAGCGAAATATGCCGACTCAAAGGTAAACCATACTGCTCGCCAGGTAGTCCTTGTTCATAAAGGGCATGACCACCTTCGTGGATACTGCTCCACAGTAAATTGGCCAGGTCGTTTTCATCTACTCTCGTAGTGACTCGTACATCTTTGGGTGAAAAATTGATGGTGAAAGGATGAGGCGACCAATCTTGTCGTCCAGCTTCGAAATTGTAGCCCATTTGTCGCAGAATCGTTATGCTGTAATCCCACTGTTGCTGCTTGGGATAGTGCTTCCGCAGAAAATCATCTTTGAGCTGTGGACGCTGCCGAATCGACTTTACAAAATCAACCAGCTTATCTTTAACATCTGCAAATAGCTGATCGAGCATAGCCGCCGTGTAGCCAGGTTCAAATTCTTCCAGTAGTGCGTTGTAAGCGTGTCCTTCGTAGCCGAGTAGTGCTGCTTCTTCCTGTTTGATTGCCACTACTGCTGCCAACGCATCTTTGAATAAGGCGAAATCATTGGCTTCGCGTGCTTTCAACCAAGCATCGTAGGCGGCAGAGCAAGCACGAGAACGTCGAATGACAAAATCCTGATCAAAACAGGTCATTCTGCGGTGTTCCTTTAGGGTGATAGCTATATTTTTTTGTGCGTTTGGTGGTAAATTGCTTTGTTCATCTCCCAATGCTGCGAGCAGGTCACTAAATTCATTGTTGGTGAATAGCTCATGTGCTAAACCCGTCAAAGTAGCTATTTGCTGGGCGCGAAAACCAGCACCTTGTGGTGGCATATACACTTCCTTGTCCCAACTTAGAATACCAATGGAAAATTCTACATCTGCCTTTTGCTTCATCTTTTGAACAAAGCGATCATATTTTGCTCGTACTTGCTGTGTTTGCATTTTTGTTGCTGATTTTCTTCGAAGCTCGTGTCTAACATTCTTCCCTGTTAAACAAACACCCAACCCAAAGAGATCAAAATAGTTGTCTTGAAAAGCAACAAATACCAGACAAATAGTTCCTATTTCTGTTAAAAAGCAACCGTTCCGTTAAAGTTTGCCTAACTTATTGTAACTTTTATTGCGTTGCATATGTTAAAGTTGTAGATTTGCAGAAGATTTTTAAAGGCCCACAAAATAAAGATATATGAAGCAATCGTTACTCTTACTTTTTATTTTATTCACCTTTGGTTTTGCAAGTGCACAACTTGCTGTAAATAACGATTGCAGTAACTGTCCCCAAGAGAAAGTCACTTACCAAAGAGCGGATATTAAGATTTATCCGAATCCTGCCACAGATTACATTGCTTTTCAAAATCCAGATGGTCGCGTCAAAGGCGTTGTTTTCTACAATTTAGTCGGAAGATCTATTAGAAAAATGTCAGCTAGTTCAGGCAAGAATATGTATGATGTTACAGATTTATCGAGGGGTATGTACCTTATCCAACTAGTAGATGCTAATGGTAAAATTATTACGACCAAGCGGATTAATAAACGTTAGTAAAACTAGATCATAAGTCCAATTATGAAATAGTCGTGTGCGAAGTTTTGGGCAATGCTCCGAAGAGAATTACTAAGCATACTTGTTGCGTGAATTCCCTGCATTGATATGGGCTGTTGCTGTTAAGGAAAATGAGACTTCTTACAGTCCTCAGCTCTATATCTGGATTGTAATTTAAATAAGCATCACAATTTAATTTTTGCAAAATTCTGATAATGAGTATTTTGTGTCTGTTCTCTGTTCTCTTAATAGACTACTGAACATTTCTGTAATTGGCTGCAATCGACCTCATTTCTTTTAGTGGAAAAAGTGCTAAAA
>JBCDKV010000761.1:0-2683 GCA_038746215.1 Bacteroidota bacterium
CCAAAAGGTGTGCCACTTCCCATCATGCAATAAAAATGATGCTTTACTTCATTGCCCGTTTCAATCGTCGTTCCATTACCTGGCTCTAAAATTACGTATTCCAATTGCCCCGAAGTTCGCAGTCTAGCCCCCAATTCATTGTTTTTGTGTTGTGCCATGATTTTTTTCAATTGCGCGGCTACTTCGGTTTGACGATCTTTGATTTTTTGTTTTTCGATTGCTGCTGCTTTGTTAAGCTCTGCTTGCGCTCGGTTGTGTTCGCCTTGCGTCAGCACATCCAACAGCACAATATCGTAGTACACCATATCACTATTTTCAAAGCCTTCTGGTTTTCTGTCCATCGTATCAATTTGGTAGTAGAGGGTCAGACTATCGCCAGGCGACATAATACTAAAAGCATCCATTTGAGGAGCAGGATTTTTGGTCTTCATATACCGTGCTACTTTGAATTGCTCGCTGCCTACTCTATTTTTTTCCGTAGAAAAAACGATGCCATCATCACTTCTCAAATACATCCGAAAATGAAGGTATTCGCCAAACACAGGAGGTGTTCCTTCCACATCTTTATGAAACACAACGGGATAGCCGCTTGGAGTGACTTCAAAATCTGTGACGGGTAAAGGTTTGGCTTGTTTTTTTGCCTTAGCCTCTTTTTTTTTAAAGTCGACCATGACCAAATCGTAGAAAATGTAGCTTTCGTTTTCAAAGCCGGCTGGCTTTCGCTCTAAACTATCAATACCATAGTAAATCGTAATGCTATCTCCAGGCGACATTACACGTAGTGCGTCTTCGTGCGGGCGAAGCTGGGATCTTTGCAAGTCATCGCTAGGAAGGTAGAGCATAGAAAAAGGACGCATATTATTGACGTTGTCAAAGGACTTATGCAGGATAGTGTCGCTGTTCCTAACGTACATCCGATAATAAACTTCATCACCAACCGTTGGGCTTTTACCCTCCTGATTGACGTGATATTTGAACTCGTAGCCATTAGGTGTTCGTTCAAATTTTTCTTTGGAAACACAACTCATGCTCATTACAGCTACCAAAAAATATAATAAAAGATATAATTTCATTGATGTAGATTAAAAGTGATGTAGGGATTGTAGTATGGTAATCGCAAGGTTTTTTTCTGTTTATGATATTGATATGTTTATTTGTTCAACTGATAATCATTGACCAAAAAAAGTAAAATCAAGGGAGTCTGTGCAATCAATAGATCAACAATTCAACGAATAAACAGAGTCTAGCTTTTAGCGATTGCCATAATTATAGTATAAGCATGCTCTAATTGACAGATGCTGCTTTCAAGCGATCTTCGTAGCGTGGCAATAGCTCTTTAAACTGACGTATTGTAGAGCGTAAACCTTTATAAGAGGCACCACCCGAAGCATTTTTGTGCCCGCCTCCTCGGAAATATTTTTGCGCAATTTCTTGTACCGAAAAGTCACCTTTTGAGCGCAAGGAAATTTTGACAATCGTGGGCTGCTCCATGATGAAAGCTGCCATTTTCACTTGCTTGATTTTCAATAAGTAATTGACAATGCCTTCGGTATCTCCTCTGGAAATAGCAAATCGAGAATAGTCGTGTTTCGTTAAGAAAATGATGCCCGTGTGATATTCTTCCAATATCTCCATTCGGTTGTTGAGGCAGTGTCCAAGCAAGCGCAAATGCTTTTCTTTCAAGCTATTCATAATCAAATCCTGCAGCTTATAATCATCTACGCCAAGTTCGATAAGATCCGCTACGGTGCGGTATAATTTCGCTGATGTACCATATTTGAAAGAACCCGTATCCGTCAAAATACCCGTCATGATAGACTCTGCCAATTCAATATTGATTTTGTCTTTTTCTCCCAAGAGCAATAAAAAATCGTACACCAATTCGCAAGTAGAACTAGCGCTCGGATCGGATAGCACAAAGTCTGCGAAAGGTTCTGGATCGAGGTGGTGGTCGATCATTACCACTTTCGCATCTGAATCCGTATGCAAAGCTTCGCCTAACTTGTCGATTCGATCAAGTGAATTAAAATCTAGACAAAACACAATGTTGGCATCTCTAATCAACTCCTTCGACCGCTCCTGCTCAATGTCGTAGACAATAATATCATCAATGGCAGGCATCCAATCCAAAAATTCAGGATATTCCGAGGGCAGCACCATGCGAACCGTATGCCCCAATTGGTTCAAATAAAAATACATTGCCAAAGAAGAACCAATCGCGTCGCCGTCGGGATTGCGGTGCGAAGTGATGACAATGCTTTTAGGGGTTGCTAATAATTGCTGTAAATCTTCTATCTGCTCCATGCATCTGTTTGGTTAAACTTTTCCGCTTGCCTTTTTGAGGGTAGGAACTCATCACACCATTCTTCAAACGAAAAATGGAGACGCGAATTTCTCATTTTTTGTTTAGTTAAACAAATTGTAAGCTCTTAGGAAAAAATCTATTTGTGTTGGAGGTAGTGATCTTATGAATAGGAATGATGTTGCCTTTGAAAATCAGCTAATAAATTTAGATATGTTTATCCGAATTGCAAGCGTAGTTATCTACAATTTTTCGGCGCGAAAATCGAGAAGTCTATCGACTTGCTTGACATTATTTTTTGAAAATGGAATTAAAAACTTCGTTTTTAATTCCATTTCTGTCCAAAAAGACTACCCCAATTGCTAATTTTTATGAAATAAA
>JBCDKV010000762.1:0-2678 GCA_038746215.1 Bacteroidota bacterium
ATCTTCCATTGGGTGCAAAACCTATTTTCAACTTTTCTGCTCATTCCAAAATCGTTCTAGTCAGCCAAGCACCTGGTGCTCTGGCGCATCACAGTGGTGTTCCGTACCAAGATCCTAGTGGCGTTCGACTACGCGACTGGTTAGGGGTTGACGAAACCCAGTTTTATCGCCCAGATAATTTTGCGATTCTACCCATGGCGTTTTGCTATCCAGGGAAGGGCAAGAGTGGTGATCTACCTCCCAGAAAAGAGTGTGCGCCCATTTGGCATCAGCGCATTTGGGCAGCTTTGGAGCATATACAACTGATCGTTTTGATCGGACAGTACGCACAAAAAGCTTATTTGGGTAATGCAAGAAAGAAAAATCTAACCCAAACCGTTGCTGCCTATCAGGAATACTTGCCTAAATTTTTCCCCATTGTACATCCCTCTCCACGCAATCGAATCTGGCTCAGAAAAAATGCTTGGTTTGAAGCGGAAGTGATTCCTGCACTTCGCGATAGGGTAAAGGTTTTGATTTGAGCTAGACTACTGGGCATTAGGGCAAAATAAACTACTGAGGCACTAAGTAAAATAAGATAATTTACTGAAAATCAGGTTATAACATCTATGTGTTTCTATGTAATTATGTGTTAAAAATTCAAAATGTCCAGCAGTCTAAATTCTGATTCCTTGTAGCTTGTACAGTCCTAATTTACAAACAATAATCATTATGCCATTCAGCACCGCCCATCCTGCTCTTGTACTACCGCTTTGCAAATTATCGAAGAAAAGCGTTTCTGTCACGGCACTAATCATAGGGAGTATATCCCCCGATATGGAATATTTCTTCCACCTTCGTCCCAATCGCACTTTTGGTCATTTGTACCTGCACGCTTGGTGGTTCGATCTGGTTATCACGCTAGTACTTTGCTTTGTTTTTCATCATATCCTAAAACGAGCTTTGATTCACAACTTACCGACTTTCTTGAAAGCAAGAGCCGTTTCATATCGTTCATTAAACTGGTATCAGCATTTCAAAGAGCACTACTTCATCATCCTACTTTCCGCACTCATCGGCATATATTCTCACCTAGTTTGGGACGAATTTACCCACAAAGGTACTTATATGGTGGAGCATGTCGCATGGCTAAAAGTTCATCTATTTGATTTTTTTGGCAAATCCATCCAAGTCTACAAAGTGCTACAACACACCAGTAGCTTAGTTGGAACACTGATCGTCTGCTATGCTATATTTCGATTGGAGCGACAAACTACTATTGCCATAAATGGAAACTGGTATTTTTACTGGCTAAAAATAGTACTTTGGAGCATTCCCATCGCTGCGCTCTTGTTTTTACTGAAGTGGCAAAATCTAGCTTTTACTGTTTTTATTCCGCTTTTAAGTAGTCTGATTATCTGTACGATGACAGGCTTGTTGCTGAGTTGGATATTGGTTAGTTTATTGCACCGCGAGGTGTAGGAATTTAAACCTATGAAATGATAAATTCAGGTTCTTGAGCTAGCATTTTTGTCAAAAAACGTAAGCGTAGTAGGGCTACGTTGAGGCTTTTGGCGAAGTATGGGGACAAAGTATCAGTTCCAAGAATCGGAAGTTATTGTTTTTTTATTCCTAAGTTCTTTTCGAGTTGATTTTTTACTACCTTAATCGCTCAGTAATGGTAAAACAATAACTATGATACCGTTTGTTACCACCCCTAGCGAAAGATTTCAGCATTTGCCCGACTTTGATTATCCTGCCAAAAGTATAGCGGTGGGTGATGGTCTACAAATGCGATACATTGATGAGGGCAAACGGGAGAAGGGTCTGGTCTTGCTTTTGCACGGTGAACCGAGCTGGTCTTTTTTGTATCGAAAAATGATACCCGTGTTTACCGCAGCAGGCTACAGGACTATCGCTCCCGATTTGATTGGTTTTGGTCGTTCGGATAAACCGACACAAATTTCAGATTATAGCTATGCGAACCACCTGCGTTGGTTGAGGCAGTTTGTAGATCATTTGGAATTGACCGCTATCCATCTTTTCTGTCAAGATTGGGGAGGCTTGTTGGGGCTGCGCTTACTGGCTGAACAAACAGAACGTTTTGCTAGTGTTGTAGTCTCCAATACGATTTTACCCACGGGCGATGTCGCACCGAATGAAGCCTTCACTAAGTGGCAACAATTTGCTAAAGAAGTTCCAGTGTTTCCAGTAGGCAAAACCATTCAGCGGGCAACGACGACTGATTTGAGCGATGCCATCATCCAAGCCTATGATGCACCTTTTCCCGATGAAAGCTACAAAGCAGGAGCTAGAATTTTTCCAGCATTAGTGCCAACCACCCCCGATGATCCCGAATCGGATAATAATCGTGCTGCTTGGCAAAAATTGGCTACATTCGACAAGCCTTTCCTCACTTTATTCGGCGATTCCGACCCAATTATGAAAGGGATGGAGCGAATATTTCAGAAAATTATTCCTGGTGCAAAAAATCAGCCCCACGAGATAATAGCTGGTGGTGGACACTTTATACAAGAAGATCAAGGCGAAATCTTGGCGCAGAAAATGATTGATTTTATTCAGAAGAATAGTTGAACTTATTTTCTCGTTCTCTTCTGTCATGAAAGCACTCATACTTTTGCTGAGCATCTTACTTACCAGCGTTTCACTGAATAGTCAATCGGATACTTTGTTACCAA
>JBCDKV010000763.1:0-2662 GCA_038746215.1 Bacteroidota bacterium
AAATTTTCAGTTATTTTTTTTGAAAATAACTGAAAATTTGTGTTTCCGTTCGAAGAGATTTTCTGAGCATACTTGTTGCGCGATTTTTTTTGCATTGACTCAGGCTATTTTGAAGTAAAATGCTAAGAAAAATGAGACTTCGTAAACCCCTAACTTCGGATTCCTAATTGTACTCAAACCTCTACCGTCTTCCATTTTCCTCGTCGGAACAAAAAAACAAAAATAATCGCTAATACCGTTTCGCTAATGGCAATCGACCACAACACGCCACGGACGCCCCAATCGAGTTGTAAGGATAGAAAATAAGCTAATGGAATTTCGATGAGCCAAAAACAAACAAAATTCACAATGGTAGGGGTTCTAGTATCGCCTGCACCACCAAAGGCTTGTCCCAAAACCATGCCAAGTCCAAAGAAAATATAGCCCGCACAAATAATGCGTAGTGTGAGCGTTCCCGTTTCGATAGCAGCAGGAGAAGTGGTAAAAATACGAATAAGACTTTCTGCGGAAAAGAAGAAGAAGACTTGCACCAAAAACAGAAACCCCATATTGAAGAAAGCGGCACGCCAAACCGAAGTAGCTGCACGATCAGCTTGCTTTGCTCCCAAATTTTGTCCCACCAAAGTAGCGGCGGCATTTGCCATACCCCAAGCGGGCAGAATCGCAAATAAAACGAGCCGAATTGCAAAAAAATAGCCAGCATACACATCCGTGCCAAAAGCAGCTACCAGCCGTGCCAAAAAAATCCAACTCGCCGAAGAAATGAAAAACTGCAAAGAACCCGTAGCAGCGACATTGACGATCTTCCGAAGCAGCGCTGGAATGAGCCTGAAATATTTCAAGCTCAGCCGTATGACCCTTTTTCCATCGAACAAGATGTATAGCTGAAAAGCCACGCCTAATCCGCGCCCGATGGAAGTGGCAACCGCAGCCCCCGTCGCGCCCATCTCAGGAAAAGGACCAATTCCAAAAATGAAAAGCGGATCGAGTATAATATTGATGAGGTTAGCGACCCAGAGCGAAATCATTGCCATGAAAGCATCGCCTGCGCCACGAAACACGCCATTCAGGACGAACAACAAAATGATGACCACATTAGTACCAAGCAGTATTCGAGTATAGTTCGTTCCAACCGCAATGACTTCCTCTTCTGCCTTCATCAATCGCAGAATATCTTCCGCATAGACAACACCGACGATCCCTAAAATAATTGCAACCCCCACGCTCAAAAGTATCGTTTGTGCTGCGGCTTTGGAGGCAGCTTCGGGCTTGTTTTCACCTATTCTGCGTGCAACGAGTGCCGTCGCTGCAATCCCAATACCAATGCCGATGCTATAGATGAGGGTAGCGACGACTTCCACTATGCCTGCTGTCGCTGCCGCCGCATTACTCACTTTTCCCAGAAAATAAGCATCAATGATGGCAAAAAGTCCTTCGCCAAACATTTCAATCATCATCGGAATGGAAAGTAGGAAAATCGCTCGATTGATGGAGCCTTGGGTGTAGTCTTGTTCTTTGCCTTTGATTGCGGAGAGAACCGTTTGCCAGAATTGCTGCATATTGTGTGTAAGCGCTGTATGTTAGAGCATGGGGATTTTTTGGCTAAAAGGGCAATTTTCAATTTTCTTCCCTCCTAACTCCATGACACGACCAAAAAGTTCCAGCATAGAGAAAATATTAATTTAGATTAGAGCAAGCACGAAGTTTCGAGGAATACTTGAAATAAATTCAGTAGAGCCTTTTAGATTGTGCAGTAGGTATGCTCAATAAGTCTCTTTGGACGGAAACGGCATCATTTCTCTCCAAAAGAGCCACACAAATTGCTGATTTTTACGAAATAGAAATTAGGGCTTTACGAAGTCTTATTTTTCTTAACGTTTTACTTGAAATTAGCCTGAGTCAATGCAAAGAATTCGCACAATAAGTATGTTTAGTAGTTCTCTTCGGACGGAAACACAAATTTCAACTTATTTTTTGGAGAAAAATAAGTTGAAATTTGTGTTTCCGTCCATAAAAACCCTTTGAGCATACTTGTTGCGCGATCTCAAGAGCTTTACTAAAATTTTTTCTCAGGCATCACCAAAAGCTTCGTACACGCCTAAATAGAAATCAGCAATTTAAGGATAAAAGTGTCAACTGCTTTTGTGATTCAGATCAACATCTTGCATACTTATTTGCAAAACCATTCACCCAACTGTAAAAATCCTGTTAAGGCTCGCCTTTCTTTTCCCAATTCCTTATATTCGTATTTTGCATCATTATTATTGGGCATTTGACTACAAAGTGACAAAGCAAACAAAGTTTAAGGACTAAATGCCAATGAATGAACTGAATATCCTAGCGGTTTACTAGACTACTGGACATTTTAGATTACATAAGAAAAGAGAAGCGAATCGCATAGCTATACTAGCTGTTTTTCTTAGTGTACTTAATGTTTCAATTTGCGTCTTGTCCAGCAGTGTAGTGGTTTGCTTTATCTCAAAGGAATGTCCACTATCAAGATGCTCATTATTCTTACTCAAATAAACACATCAACGAATAAACATTTTTAAAACAACAATCAAAACATGAAACATTATCTTTCATTAGTACTAATGTTATTTGCGCTGACTGTTTTCAGTACGGAAGCACAAGCACAACGAAAAAAGAAAAAAGACGCTCC
>JBCDKV010000764.1:0-2647 GCA_038746215.1 Bacteroidota bacterium
GAAACAAGTAGCACGTAAATAATTGATTATAAAACACATAGCCACAGTAGAAACACATAGTTTTTTTGCAAAAAAACGCTACTCTATGTGTTCTATGTTTCTATGTGTTTCAAAAAAAGTACGTGTTGCAGCTTCGCTGCTATAAGTCATTAGTGTTTTTATTTGGCTTTGTCCAGTAGTCTACCCTAAGCACACACGAAATTTCCAACAATAGACGATAGGATTCCATGCAAACGAAATTACTCATTTACTTACTGCTGGTACTTTCGGCTGGAACATTGCTGTTTTGTAGTCGGCAACTTCCGCAACAAGCCGAGGAGGGCTATCTCAATTTGGCAGAAGGTGTTCAGTACGTTGGGATGGATCAATGTCGTGCTTGCCATCAAAATATTCATAGTACTTTCATTCATACGGGCATGGGAAAATCCTTTGACCAAGCCAGCCGCCAAAAATCGGATGCTAGTTTTGGAGATCATGCTTTAGTCTATGATACAGCTTCCAATTTGTACTATTTTCCTTTCTTCGAAGATAGCGTACTGTACATCCGAGAGTTTCGATTGGAGGATGGTGATACCGTTCATCAACGATTGGAGCGCATTGACTATATTGTAGGTTCGGGGCAGCACACCAATTCGCATATTTTGGATCGGAATGGTTACATCTATCAAGCTCCTATCACCTACTACACCCAAGAAAAGCGTTGGGACATGGCGCCTGGTTTTCGAGGGGACAACATCAGGTTTGAACGCTGGTTATCCACAGAATGTATCACCTGCCACAACCACTTTCCCAAAGCCATCGAAGGCGCATTGCACAAATATGAAGATATGCCCAGCGGTATAGAGTGCGAGCGTTGTCACGGACCAGGAGAGATTCATGTGCGCGAAAAATTGGCAGGTAATATTGTAGATACTTCCAAATACATTGATTACAGCATCGTGAATCCCAGAAAGCTATCGCGTGACCTACAAATGGATTTGTGCCAACGTTGTCATTTACAAGGCATCGCCGTTTTGAAAGAAGATAAGGATTTTTTCGATTTCAAACCTGGTATGCCACTGCACGAAGTGATGAATGTTTTTTTACCGCGCTATACCGATTCGCACGAAAAGTTCATCATGGCTTCCCAAGCAGATCGTTTGAGATTGAGTGCTTGTTTCAAAAATTCGGATATGACCTGTATTACTTGTCATAACCCACATCGAAGCATTGAAATCACCGAAAATAGTCAATACAACAACGCTTGTATCAATTGTCACAATGGTCAAGCAAAGATAGTGTGCAGTGCCAGTAAGTCCGAAAGACAAGCGGAAGCAGATGATTGTAGCGGCTGTCATATGCCAACTGCTGGGAGTATTGACATTCCCCACGTTCACATTACGGATCACTACATTAGCAAGACCAATATTACGGGGAAGAAAAAACAGCAAACAAAGGAAAAAGCAGCCTTTTTGGGCTTACAAATCCTAACCAAAACATCTGGCGAACCTCTAGAGATGGCAAACGGCTACCTTGCCCTCTACGATAAATACCTACCTGCACCCGTAATTTTAGATTCAGCTTTTTACTATCTACAACGAGCGGATAGCAAAGCACCTGCCTATTTCAATAGTCTCATTCACTATCATTTTAATCGACAAAACTACACCGCGATCATTGCTGCTGTGAATCGCCAAGAAGTAATCAAAGATGCTTGGACGGCTTATCGAATTGGCGAAGCCTTCTATCAGACTGCCGATTTTCAGAATGCCTTGAAGTACCACCAAATAGCGACAATCGCTATGCCTTTTCATTTGGAGTTTCAAGAAAAGTTGGGGACGACTCAAATTCAGTTGCAACAAATTCCAGCCGCCATAAAAACACTAGAATGGGTCTTGCAGGAGGACGATAAACGTGCAGTAGCTTGGTGCAATTTGGGATATGCCTATCTCTTACAGCAGCAAGTTGAAAAAGCAGAAAAGTACTACGACCAAGCCATTGCGCTCGACCCAGACTACGAACAAGCACTACTCAATAAAGCTGCCGTTTCGTTCTTGAAAAAAGAAATGCAACAAGCACAAAACTTGATCGAACGCGTTCTGAAAATCAATCCGAATAATCTACAAGCAAAGGCGATCCTAGAAATGAAAAAACAATAACTTCCAATTCTCAGAGTTGGTCTTTTGTCCCCATATTTCGCCAAAAAGCCTTATCGTCCGTACGGATGCTTACGTTTTTTGACAAAATCTGGAAACAAAACCCCTAGCTCAAGCACCTGAATTTATTATTTCATCATTTCTTAGCGCAATTGAGTTGAGGGAGATGTAAGTAGTGTAAAAAGCCGACACTTAGTTTGACTCGATTATTGGGAACAAATCTGAGAAAGCTCCTGAGATCGCGCAACAAGTATGTCCAAGTTTTTTTATGGACGGAAACAGAAATACTCAGTCATTTTTCCTAAAAAATAACTGAGCATTTCTGTTTCCGTCCGAAGATTGAGCATTTATAAAAGAAAATTTTCTGCACACTTACTCTAGCTTGACCAACTGCTTAGACCACTGCTGCTCCCCTTGTGCAAGGATAACTTCATAGACACCATTCGCCAGTGTAGTTAGATCGAATGAAATGTGCAAGACGCTACCGTTCTTTTCTATCGTGCGAGTGCGTA
>JBCDKV010000765.1:0-2625 GCA_038746215.1 Bacteroidota bacterium
AGTAGTGGACAGTTTCCGATACCAAAATGAAAATTTTTACTTCGTAAAAATTTTCATTTTGGTGGGGTTCTGTGGACAGGAATGAGCTTGTTTTCAATGATTTTTGGCATGTTTATATTAGTAGTTGACACTTTTGTTCTCAAACTAGATGTGTACGAAGTTTTAAGTAATACCTGAAATAACTGCTGGGAAAGCTCCTGAGATTGCGCAACAAGTATGCTCAAGGGGTTTTATGGGCGGAAACACAAAATCCCACTATTTTTCTCTAAAAAAATAGTGGAATTTTGTGTTTCCGCCCGAAGAGATTTACCAAGTATACTTGTTGAGCGATTTTCTGACATTGACTCAGACCATTTTTGAGTAAAATGTCAAGGATACTCAAAGATAATGTCAAGTGAGCAGATAGATACGTCAATTAATCCAAACAAACTCTTACCAAATTCAACTATGGCAAAATTTAGAATGAATCACGCCAGACAGGGCAATGGCGGTATCGGGCGTATTCGACCGCTTATTTTACTGATGATTGTCGGATTTTTATTCATTGGTGTGCGCTTGTTTCCTACTTTCTTCGAACGCTTTTTTGAGTTAGACGAATCGGTCGTTACTTTTCCTGACACGCAAGTAGAAGACTATCAGGAAGAATCGCTATTTTTCTTACCTGCTTCCAAAGGAGCAAATATCATTCGGCATCAATATTATGCGCTTTCCTACAATGAGCAGCACGAAATAGCCGACTGGGTGGCGTATGAACTGACCAGAGCACAACTCAATCAAAATCGGGTGCGGCGAGAAGATAACTATCGTCCCGATCCGAAAGTCAGAAGCAAAACGGCTACGACTTATGACTATCGTGGTTCGGGCTATGATCGAGGGCATTTAGTGCCAGTCGGGGATCGTAAATTTTCCTTCGAGGCGATGGATGAAACTTTCTTTATGAGTAATATTTCGCCCCAAGAACGACATTTCAACGGCGGTATTTGGCGCGAGTTGGAAGAATTGGTTCGAGATTGGGCGCGAAAATACCGCAAGGTTTACGTCGTGGCAGGTCCAATTTTGAGCGAAAAACCCAAAGATTATATTGGCAAAAACGAGGTGAGTGTCCCACCTGCTTTTTACAAAGTCGTCCTCGATCTTTCAGAACCTGAACTGAAAGGTATCGGTTTCATCATCCCAAACGAGCGCAGTGACGAGCCACTCCAGAATTTTGCTACGACAATTGATGAAGTAGAAAAGCGCACCAATATTGATTTTTTTCCTGACTTGATGGAAGATGAACTGGAAGGAAAACTAGAAAGCCAATTTGACAACCGCCTTTGGCAATACGATCAGAAACGCTACGATGCTAGGGTTAATGTTTGGAATGTACGATGATTTTGGTAGCTGTATTGTAAGAGGTATGAAGAAGTGCTTTCATTTTTGAAAAAGGATAAGTTTTGTTCGTATCATTTGCCTCTAAATTGAGGGCTAAGTTTTCGCTGAGAAGGAGGTCGACACCTCCTCAGCGAATCAAGGTTTTTTAGGACAAAGAAGCGATTCTCGCTTCTTTGTCCTTAAAAAACCTTGATCGAATTTGGCAGGCTCGATGCCGCCAAATTTGAAAGTAAACGCAATAATCTGTATTTACATATCAATGGAGCAACATGCCCTTTTTTACTCTTGATGGAGTGTCAACACATCTTTAACAACACAAAAAATGTACAACATAAAATTTCATCTAATACTTAGCTTAATTGCCTTCTTTTTCATCGGTGGCGTGGCGCAAGAAAGCTACACTAAATATGAAACGGGCAGCAATCAAGATGTGGTCACGCAGCCGCAGGGAGGTGTTTGTATGATGGGTGGCAGTACCGAAAGTGACGACGCCATGCGCTGGTTTTTGGAACGTGCCGACGGAGGCGATGTATTGGTCATCAGAGCAAGTGGTTCGGATGGCTATAATGAGTATTTACACTCAGAATTGGGGGTGTCTATTAACTCCGTGACGACGATTGTGTTTCAGGAAGCTGTCGCCGCTGAGGAGACTTATGTGCAAGACAAAATCAAGCAAGCAGAAGCGATTTGGATTGCTGGTGGCGATCAGTGGAAATATGTGCAGTATTGGCGACACACTAGCGTGGCTTCGCTAATTAACGAAGCTTTAGCAAGCCGCAATATTGTCGTTGGTGGTACGAGTGCGGGGATGGCGATATTGGGTGGCTTTTATTTTACCGCCCAAAATGGTACAATACGCTCTGAGGATGCCCTAAATAATCCTTACGATGACCGAATCACCCTTGATTCGACCAGCTTTATAGCCAACAACTATCTGAAAAACGTGCTAACCGACACTCACTACGATGATCCTGATCGCAGCGGACGGCATACTGCTTTTTTGGCTAGAGTTTTAGTGGATTATGGCGTGGTAGCTAGAGGAATTGCTTGCGAAGAATACACAGCGGTTTGTATAGATGAGAATGGCATAGCAAGGGTTTTCGGAGGCTATCCCACCTATGATGATTTTGCCTATTTCATCCAACCCAATTGTCAGATGAATTCCCCCTTACCAGAGTCTTGTCGTCCCGATGAGCAACTCACTTGGAATTTAGAAGAAACTGCCCTACAAGTCTACAAAATAGCGGGTAC
>JBCDKV010000766.1:0-2625 GCA_038746215.1 Bacteroidota bacterium
GCACTTTTTTATCCCGAACGGGGTAAATATACTACTTCAACACTTCAATTGCCTGCTCCAACATGCGATCAATCCCATTCTGCAATTCTGTCACATCGTTCCGAATTACCATATCTGGAATCAAACCAATGCCTTCCCAACTCACATCATTTTGATCGGTCACCTCCGAAACTGGAATCCGATACTGCCAGCGATTGGGAAGTTCTCGCTCAATGGTATCTGAAAAAGCGGCATTGGTCGTATCACCCACATGGATGATTTGAGGGAGTGTTTTTAATGCTAAACCAAAAGTTTCTCCTGCACTGATGGTGTAGCGATCGGTTAACATCACGATGGGATTGGTGTAAGGCGTTCCTTTGGACGGAGCAATCGACCATACTCGTACGGCTTCAAAATCATTGGGATTTGGCCCGTTTTTGTAACGGACTTTCATGTAAGGTGCTTCGGCATCCGTGAAATAACTGGCGATCAATCTACCTGCTTCATCTTCTCCCCCACCATTGTTGCGCAGATCAATAATGATAGCTTTCGTAGCTTCCAAATCTTTCATAATACCATCCATGACTTCTTCCCAAAATGCAAGATTATCGTACATCGTCCCGATGTATATGTATCCAATATTATCAGACAACAGACCATGTATAATTTCATCATCCTGAATAGCTGCGATTTCCACTTCCAGATAGCTTTTGACGACTTCTATGTTGATAAAGTCCTCTAGCCCTTGCTGGGAAAGCTTAAAGGCTGGTCCAGATTCAAAAAAAGGAAGCGACGCATCTCCCGTAAAAATAGAAACGTGTCCATCGTTCAATCCATCCATCATTTCCGCGATCACCCTATATAAATCTGCTTCGCTAGAGTTTTCATCTAATTGCGGGCGGTACAAATCATACTGTGCTTGCCAATCCACATTTTTGACTCGAAAATTGGCGTAATGATCGCTGTAATCTTGCCAAAAATAGTCGAAGTTGTTGAGGATGGTATTTTCTTCGGCTTCTGGGAGTAAAGTTTTTTCGCAAGCGGTGAAGGTGAATAGGATGATGATAAACAGAATTGTATTTTTCATAGGAGGACTTTTGTGCTAACCACTAAGAGCAGTAAGGTTTTAAAACTTTGAGTATTACTTCGTCATAGTAGTACTCTAAATACATCAAACCTTACTTTTCTTACTTCCTTAGTGGTTTATAAATCAATGTGTGTTTAGAAAGAATAAGCCAATTGTAAATTCAACTGTTGCTGATAGGCAAAAATATCATCGGGTAGCGTGTAGTGAAACCAAGCAAATTGGTAGTCTGCGCACAGTTGCCAGCGTTCGTTGAGTGAAAATTGATAGGCGAGCGATAAATCTATGCGTTGAAAATTGTTCCAAGTCGCCAATTTCGTTCCTTCTGCAAAGTAAGAACCTACGCCAGGTACTTTTCCTTGCGTACGGGGAATGCTATAATAAGGCAGGCGCGTCCAAATGCCAAGTAGGGGAAGCCCCACCGAAGCTTTAAGTTGATTGCCATTTTCAAACAGATAGGCACTGCTGTAATTGACTCCTAAGACCGCTTGACTCATTGCCCAAGGAAAGTTACCCACTGCTTCGAAGTCAATCATAAAATCATACTGAAAAGAGCCACCCCATGCGTGTTGCCAATTTTCCGACTGACGCTCCAAGTCTTTCCAGTAATAAACATCCAAGCCAGCAATCGTAGTCGATCGCCCTAAGTCCGTGTTGAGAGTGGGTAGATCATTATCACTTGCTTTTAATTGTCCTAAACCAAAATATAAATTGAAACACAGTATTCTTTGGGTATTTTGATGTTGATAGCCGATTTGGGCAATTGGCGCATTTATGGTGTAAACCACGGGGGAGGCGTGTTGATCTAGCATGGTGAAGTGATGAAGCCCCAAGCTAAGTCCTAATGCTTTGCTGTCTTGCCCCATCAAAATAGCAGGAAAACAGAGCGATAAACAGAGTAATAATTTTAGGAAAATGTTCATTTGTATACCGTGTGAAAATTTTGAAAAGTAATGCTCTTCCACAAGAATGCGCTTGATAGTCAATTAGACGTAAAGGAAGGCGTACGTTTTTCCACGAAACGGACACAGAAACACATGAGGCGGATATTTTGTAGGTGGCATTTATACTCGACCTTAGCTATTAGCAATTGGCATCTAGCTATTAGCCAATAGTGTTTACCTCAAGTTCATGGTATAATCTAACACTTGTAAAAAAAGCAGGACGGTGAATAAATTCATCTTACTGAATTAGGGCTTTACGAAGTCTCAGTTTTGGTAACATTTTACTTGAAAATAGCCTGAGTCAATACAAGATAATTGAGCAACAAGTATGCTCAGTGAGTCTCTTCGGACGGAAACACAAATTTCAACTTATTTTTCTCCAAAAAATAAGTTGAAATTTGTGTTTCCGTCCATAAAAAACTTTTGGGCATACTTGTTGCGCGATCTCAAACGCTTTACTAAGTCTTAAAAGTTTAGTAAAACTATCACTGCCACAAAATGGAGTATTTTATCCGTTATTCGCATTACTAATTACGTTTCATCCATTTTTTGGCAGTGATAGTTTTACTAAACTTTTAAGACTTAGTAAAGCGTTTGAGATCGCGCAACAAGTATGCC
>JBCDKV010000767.1:0-2622 GCA_038746215.1 Bacteroidota bacterium
AAATTTCAACTTATTTTTCTCTAAAAAATAAGTTGAAATTTGTGTTTCCGTCCAAAGAGAATTACGGAGCATACTTGTTGCTCAATTTGCGGATATTGACCTGAACCATATCTGAGTCAAATGTCAAGAAAAATGATATCTGTACAGTCGTTATCCGCATACTTAAATAAAAAAGTGTATCTGCTCTTTTTCTCACTCAAAACTTATTTTTCCACATCATGCTTTCGACAGGTTTATCGGTACGTTGGTTGTACTTCGCACTCTTTTTCAGGTTGTAATAATTCTGAATATCGCCTTCTACCTTGAAGTAAATCAATTGCCCAATCGGCATGCCAGCGTAGACACGCACGGGATGGGTACAAGAAATTTCCAATGTCCAATAGTTACAAAAACCAACGTCACCTTTACCCGCCGTGGCGTGAATGTCGATGCCCAAACGCCCTACGGAACTTTTACCTTCCAAAAACGGTACGGTGGTGTGGGTCTCTGTATATTCGGCGGTAGCACCTAGATAAAGCGTATTGGGATGTAGCACAAAACCCTGTTCTGGAATCTCAAAATGCTCAATTTCGTTGTGCTTTTTGGCGTCCAATATATGGTCTTTGTAGCGCGCCAAGTGCTTCCCTAGATGTACGTCATACGAATTAGTGCCTAAGCAGTCTTCGTCGAAGGGTTCAATGACAATTTCTTTTTTTGCTATGGCAGCTAATATGTTTTTGTCTGATAAAATCATTAATAATACTTAAAATTCAGCTTGTGTAAGGCTTAGTAACGATAAAACAATAACTTAACGATTTGGACTTGATCTTTTAAGCTGTAAAAGTACTTAAAAAATGAGCCGTAGCCCTGCTATCAAGCTAAGCTTGTGCAATGCCACAAAAGGGTTGAAGCACTTCTACAACTCAAAATCTCTACCTCCAATTTCGATAATTTATTATTTCATCGTTACTCAAAATTCAATATCTACCTCAATTTCAATATCGTCCTCTAGCAACGACAAATCGGCACGCAAAATGTTGACTTCGTCCCGTATAATTCTAAAATGTCGTTTCTCCAAAATGCGTTTCATGCCCGTATTGCTATCAAATAAGAGCGCATAAACATGGTCAAATTTCATGACTTTTGCCACTTCTATCATATAGTCCGTCAGGATCGTCCCCAGACCTTTACCATGCCAATCGTCTACAATCACAATAGCAAATTCAGCAGCATTTCCCCCATCACTACCCAATCTAGCCACCGCAATAATTTCTTTTTTATCCTCCTGTTTGACCTCCGCAACAATCGCCATTTCTTTGCTATAATCTAGCTCCGTCATTCGCTTAACTAGTGCTTCCGAGATTGTAGGAATATAACCTAAAAAGCGGTTGTAGAGATTTTCCGCCGAGATGCGAGTCCTCAAATATTCCGCCTGCTGACCATCAACGGGATGGATAGGGCGAAGCTGCGCAATCGTACCATCTTTCAAGACCACAGGGTCTATGAATTGGACGGGATAAGTGTTGATGATCTCTGTTTCCATGATAGTTGCGTGTTGTTTTTATGTGCAAATATCAAAGAAATAGCTTGAATCAGCAAGTTCCTATGAGTATGAAATGTGAAAGTTATCAATAAATTAGAGCTTGTTTGGAATTTTTACAAACTGATAATCAGCAGGTTGCGGTTTTGACAAGGTGAAAAATTAGTTGCATATCTGGATACGGAACTCATTTTTCATGCAGTCAGGTTCGTAAAATGTTGGTTATAAGGCAGGAAAAATCCAAACAAGCTCTTAATTGACGCAGGCTACCTTATTTTTCCACTTTGGATAAAGTGAAAGTGGCTAAAACTTCATTGTTCAAATTGCTAATTTTTATTTAGGACATACAAAGATTTGACTAATATTTGGAATGAATCCTAGTAAAGCTCTTGAGATCACACAACAAGTATGCCTGAAAGTTTTTTATGGACGGAAACACAAATTTTTCTGAAAAAATTTGTGTTTCCGTCCGAAGAAAATCAACAAACATACTTGTCGTGTGATCTTCTGATATTAACTTAGATGTAACACACCTACAACACCACCATACGCTTCGTCACGCTATAACCATCTACTTTTAAGGTATAGAAAAGAACGCCTGCTGGCAGCACTTTTCGTTTGATGGTAATTTCATTTTTGCCCGTTCCGTAGATCGCTTTTTGCTCAAAAACAATTTTCCCGTTCAAATCTCTGATGGTCAAAGTAGCTTCTTCCTCGGTCGATAGCTCAAAGGCAATATTGGTGCTTTCGTCAAAAGGATTTGGCTCGTTTTGATAGAGATAGCGAAGTTTTTCCGTTGTCGCCGTGGTATTGAATTGAAGTTGGGCGGACTTTAGATCGCCATTCGTCAAGTAGACTTCTGCTGCGGTGACATCGGAAGTGATGTGCAAAGCTTTCGCAAAATTCACTGCTGATTGGGTGTGGAAAACTAAGCTCAGTACCTCCTGTGCCTGACTTTCACCATTCCAACTCAATGTAAGTTTTCCTTTTTCAGGCTGTGCAAAATGATTGCGCTTCGCCACACCTTCCTGCACTTCCACGAGTGCTAGCTGTTCCATATCAAAGTTCAAAGTGAATTGATAGCCTTTCAGCCTACTGTGATC
>JBCDKV010000768.1:0-2620 GCA_038746215.1 Bacteroidota bacterium
GGTCATCATCAAGATCCGGCGTCCCCATCTCGACTGCCCCGTCTCGATCAGGCTCCGTCCGATTTTCCCAGAAAGGTACTTACGGGTTTCTATGGCTAGTTTGGAACGAAAAATGATGTTTTGCTGTACGGGATTTCTGCGCAAATCCAAATAGCGATATTTCATCCTCAAATCGTCGCCACCATCGGTATCATCTTCTATCGTAAAAGGCGGCACTTTCGACGCATTTAGAATCGTCATAGACTGCACATCGATTTCTATATCTCCCGTGGCTCGATTAGGGTTTTTGTTGCTGCGCTCGCGTACTTTTCCACTGGCTTGTACTACAAATTCGCGTCCTAATTTTCGTGCTTTTTCGCTGAGTGCTTTGTTTTCTTCTGCATTGAACACCAATTGCGTAATGCCATAGCGATCGCGCAAGTCAATGAACGTTAAAGCACCAAAATCACGATTGCTTTGCACCCAACCGCTGATGGTTACATCTGCTCCAACGTGTTCGATACGGAGTTCTCCGCAAGTATGTGAACGTAGCATTTTGTTTTATTTTTTTAGGTATGTGAAAGGTGTGTTGTGTTGGTTTTTGGAAAGTGCGCAAAGATAGAAGAAGTATTGTAAAATATTAATCTTGACGGGGAAACCTCTATAGCAATCGCTAGAAGCTAGACTTTATTTATTCGTTGAATTGTTGATCTGTTTATTACACAGATTGTCTTTATTTTACTTTTTTGAACTAGGCTTGTACGAGGTCTTGAGTATTACTTGGAGTAAATCTTAGTGAAGCCTCCTGAGATCGCGCAACAAGTATGCACAAAGGTTTTTCATGGACGGAAACACAAATTTCAACTTATTTTTCTACAAAAATAAGTTGAAGTTTGTGTTTCCGTCCGAAGAAATTTACTACGCATACTTGTTGCTCAATTTTCTTGCGTTGACTCAAGCTGATTCCAAGTAAAATGTTAACAAACCTGAGACTTCGTACAGTCCTATTTTTGAATCAATGATTTTCAATTAAACAAATAACTCATAATTGCCTAAGGTAAAGCTCCCAACAGGCACTTAGTTCTCTTCCTGCGCCGCTTCTGCCGCTTTCTTTTCATCTATCCGACAGATGATCATCAACAGTTGATCGAAGGAGGCAGTTCCCAGTATTCTTCTAGCTTCAATCAGATCCATGCAAGCTTCTTTGTAGCGTTCGGCATCTACGTGGGCTTGCCCTCGAAAAGTACGATATTCGGCATTATTGGGTTCTATGGCAATCGCCTCCGATAGCTTGGCTAATCCTGCTTCTTGTTCCCCTGAATTGTACAATTGCATGCCTTCCGTCGCTAACATATTGACTTGATCGAACTGCTCAATTTCCGTTTGGCAAGCTGCTTTATTGGGAGGAATGAAGATCAGGCGCAAGTCTACGGTACTAGGTACTTTCCGTCCTTGGTACTCAGCGGCTTCCCACTTACCGAACATGGAAGTAGTCAAGTTGACGATCTCTAACTGAAAATCAAGTCCAAGCTCTAAATAATCAGAAACTGCAGTCGTTTTCACAATGCCGTCGGGTTCGATGAGGAGTTGCACATCCATATAGCCAATTTGGCAACTATCCTGATAGGCGGCTGGATAATTCAACTTGTCCGTAATATACTGATCTAATCCCGTATCGCCCCCTTCAAATTTTGCCAAGCTATCCAACTCGACGTAAACCGTATCGCCTTCTATAAAAACATAAGGCGGTGCTTCTTGCAATCGAAATTTGATCGGTACTGTCATTTTGAAACGTACATCCTGCCCTGCTCTCTTCGCAGGTATCCATCGAATGCCTGAATCGTTGAACGCATTTAGTACATTGGCTACGGCCAGTCCACAACCACCTCCAATATCTCTCAGAATGCTCGTATTACTCAAAGTACTATCGGGTTCTACGACGAAAGAAACCACTACAGTTCCTTCTAAACCATCCACCCGTGCCTGAACTGGATATTGTACATTTTGGTAGATGACCGCTAGGAGTGCCTGTTGAGAACACTGCTGTTTAGCCGCTAAAGTGGTATCTAATGCTTCGCACATCGGGAAGCGTGGCATTTGTTCTACGATGTCGTAAATGGTCGTATCGCTTTGAGTTTTGGCTTGGTAAAAGCTGACACATATGGTCAAGATAATAAATATGTAGTTTCTCATGTCTATTGTTTACGGTGAGGTATTGTATGTATTATGAATTTGAATTTGTAAATAAACCGTAAAGGTAAACGAATTGGTGCTTTATTTATGCTGCTTGAATCAATAGATTTTTGTCAGATATTGTATTTTTGAGTTTTGCTAGTTTTTCAACGCACTCTAGGCAAAGAGATAGACGAATCCCTCATTTTACTTACTTCACACAACTATGGTTTATTACGATATAAATGGTAAAGTTGTCCCCAAATCAGCGGCTTTCATTCACGTCTCAGATTTGAGTCTGCATCGAGGATACAGCATTTTCGATTATTGCTGCATCAGAGCAGGTAAGCCGCTATTCATCGACGATTATTTGGATCGTTTCGAGCGTTCTGCCGAAGACATATTACTGGATCTGCCTGTCAGCAGAAGTGAACTAAAAACACGCATCTTCCGTCTGATCGAAAAAAAC
>JBCDKV010000769.1:0-2610 GCA_038746215.1 Bacteroidota bacterium
CGACGAGCAAGAAAACAATTCACAAATCATTATCTTCATCCAGCGCAAATCGGCTGTATTTGAGTCCGAAATTTTTTTCCAACAGCCGTCTGCAAAAGTGAACATCAAAATTTTCGGTATGCGCAATTTTAGCCTCTACTTGCAGCTTCAGCGCATTGGCTTCGCCGCGAATACGCTTTGATCCTTGGTATAGCTCAAAATATAGCCTCCCATTTTCTTCGTGGAAATGAACATTATCCTCTTGCTCGTCGCGAAGGTAGAGCAGAAAGTGTTTGAGCGAAGCCAGAAATTCTCCGCTGGTGAAAGCTGTGATGGCTTTATTCCAAGCCTCGTAGTTTTCTTCCTCTTTATAAGAATCACTATAGCGTCCCAAGCGGATGCTAGGTTCTGCTTGTGCTTCCTTCGATTTAGAAAAAATACGGTCGAGAAATCCCATGGAATGATAAAATAATAAATTTAGGGTTTTGGGGTTAAAGATCAAAAGCCAAGTTCTTAAAAATAATTTACTTCGCAAAGGAGATTGAATTTTTTGGACTTAGATTGCTTTTTCTTATCTTAGAAATATAGCTTTGCTCCAAAATTTGGGAGATATGAGATATATTTTATTCTTATTCTGCGTAAGCTACTTATTATCAGCATGTAGTACAGAGGTAGACACTACTAATCTTTCTAAGGACTACCTGATGGATAAATGGCAAATCAACAACCAAACCATCCATTTTTATGATGATACTAGTGCGGTTTTGCTTTCCGTGCTCAAAGACGAAAGTGTAGACACCATGCTGATCTACTATAATTTTCAACCAGATTCTTCTCCAGTGCAGTTGGACATGCAGGTCTACGAAGGCAGTCTAAAGGGCATGAATTTATTTGGTATCATCGACCCAGTAAGCCAAGATACGTTCTTGATGACTTCAAAAATGGGCTTCGAAGGGCAAGCCCATAAATACCGTCCGCAGCATTTTGATAGTACTAAAGTCGTTACTTATGTTCGTTTGAAGTAGCGTCTGCATCTATCATTAGGTGCTGTTCCTTTTCCACTACTGGAGTAGTATGTCTAGCTCAAAAAAGCCTTTGCAAAGCGCTTAAGATCGCGCAACAGTTATCTACAAAGAGATACACTGGGCATAGGTGTTGCGCGATTTTCTACTTCTTTTCACCATAAAGAGACCTATTAACAACCAAAGATTAAAGACACGCTAGAATAAATTTACATACACATAAAACATAGATTATGAAACAGCAAATATGCATTAGTATGCTATTTCTATGCTTGTCATTTGGTTTTTGTCAAGCGCAATTGGATTGGACATTAGACAACGAAAAACTATCCTATTGGAATGGCACAACGGCAGTCCATTTGGAAGCTTATCCGACGGCAGCAGCGGTCTATTTTGATCGCCTACCTTCTGATAATGATTTGGCTGCCCTACGAGTAGATTTTCCAGACTACCAGTTATTTATCCAAAAAAACTTACTCGTCATTGAAGATGAGGCAGGCTTTCAAGAATTGACTGCTAGATTGGGCAGAAATAATTTTCTAAATAGGTACAATTTGCGCAACGCAAGCGCATACGAAGCCCTACCAATGTTTGTGCTGGACGGTGGCTATCCCGCTTGGTTCACCGATAAGGTCGTCATTCGTTTACAGCCTAATATCAGCAATGCTGATCTTGCACCGTATTTAGCAAAATACAATGCCAATTTCATCCGAACCATTCGCAATACGACTCAACAGTTTCAAATTAGAGCCATAGATCAACAGCTTGCTTTCATTCAGGAACTACTGGACGATGGTTTGATCGTTTGGGGACAGCCCGATTTTAGAGCACCCATCGAGCGCACCAACGACCCACTCTATCCAGAGCAATTTCAAATGAACAATACAGGACAAACCATTGACGGCGTAGCAGCTACACCAGATATTGATGTAGATGCGCCCGAAGCGTGGGCAATCACAACGGGATCTGCCTCCATCACGGTCGCAGTCATGGACGATGGATTAGAAGCACATCCAGATTTGCCTAATATTATCGGTGGGATTAGTCCAGTAAATAATGGTGATGGATCAGTCTTTAGCGGTAGTAATCACGGAGAGGCGTGTGCAGGCATCGTAGCTGCTAAACACAACAATATCGGTGTGCGAGGTGTCGCCCCCAACGTTCAGTTACAATCTATCAATATTTTTGTTGGTAGTGAAAGTCCAAGTGATATAGCCGATGGTTTTTATTGGGCAATTGATAATGATGCTGATGTGATTAGTAATTCTTGGGGCTATACTAGGTTTCTGATCTTCGCAGAGTGCAACACCAATTTACATCCCGTGCTGACAGATGCGATTAATGACGCAGCAACCAATGGGCGTAATGGTAAAGGCTGCGTGATTACTTTTGCTTCGGGTAATCAAAATGACGATTGTGTCACTTATCCTTCCAATATAGCTTCCGTTTTGGCAGTGGGCGCAGTGACGGCTGCTGGGGTAAGAAGTGGTTACAGCAACTATGGGCCTCGGCTGGATATTGTAGCCCCAAGTGATGGTGGTTCTGGTGACCCTAGTGTTCGCACGACGGATCGTCCGGGTTCTCCAGGTTATACCAGCGGCGATTACAC
>JBCDKV010000770.1:0-2606 GCA_038746215.1 Bacteroidota bacterium
GCCAATTCTGTTCTATGTTGCCACCAAAGGTCTCAAAACCTAATTTTTCGTAGAAGGCTTTAGAGGCATGAATATCTTTGACGGAAAGACTGATGGAAAAAGCACCTAGTTGCATGTTGTTTTTATTTGAATGACGAGTAATAATTGAAGCGGTTAGTGCGGCTTGGCTGGCTATTGGCAATTAGCTGTTCGCTATTATTCGTAAAAAAAGATAGCTGTTGTGTAAAGTTAAGGAATGTACATCAAACAAAGTCATATAGCTATGACAAAATACTGTACGATTAAAAATTATTTCGGAAAGTGTGCAGGTTGCAATAGAGGAACAGGACTAGCGATGTAAGCAAAAAAAATGGGATCCTCGAAAGAATCCCACGATCTAAGTTATGTATATGAAAAGCTATGCTTGCAAATATAGGTCTTTTTAGTAAGCGAAAAAGTAGTTTGTGGACAAACGAATGTATATTGAGATAAGCGGCTAAATTGTAAGGACGAAAGATAATTTAGTGATACCCGAAAATAAGATTATGCCCTTAGTCTGACTTGCTTCAGTCCGATAGTTCCAAATCATCTAGCACAGCATCCAAGATGTGATCTTCTCCTCTCACATAACCATCTTTCAGTCGATGCCCATAAAATTTTGAGAAGGTATTCCAATAGGCAGCAGTAAATGTGCCACGAAGATTTTTGATCAAACGATACATGGGCGTATCCAACTCGCGCTCAATCATCTTGACCAGTATTTTGCCCTGTGTTTTTGTCAGTTTTCGCAAGGGAGCTTCAAATTCTGTTTTGAGTTCTTCAGTCTTTTGTTTCATAAATTTTTTGCGCTTTCTATTCTTCATACCATCTGCTTGCTCCTCCACCTCAGTAAAGATACGAATGGCTTCCCGCGCGTAAGGATAGACCTTAGCCGCATAAATTTGGTAGCGGCGATAGCGTAGATATTCTTCTCGACTGGCAAATTCTCTCGGAGACGAAATTGACATATCATCCAGAGTGGAGAGAAACAAAGTGTCTCCTTGCTCGTCAATCATAATCTTAACGATCTGACCGTTCACTTTTACGGTATTGAATTGCGCCCATGCAGCTAATTGTAAGCTCAACAGTAATCCAAGGACGATTAATTTTCTCATGTATTTTTGTGATTTTTCTTTGATAAGTATTTAGGATTGTACGAAGTCCTTTTTTTAACATTTCACTTATACTGTAAACGGGATAAATCTGTGCAAACGAATATATCTGTTTATCTGTTTAAATTGTTTATTCGTTGAACTGCAATGCGTTGATCCTAAGCATATTAAACAAATCAACAGTTCAACAAATCAACAAAGATGGAAATGCACTTTTTTATCCAATACGCAGTATAAATATAGCCTGAGTCAATGCCAAGAAATCGTGCAATAAGTATGCTCAGTAAGTCCTTTCGGACGGAAACACAAAACTTCGTACACGCCTAATAAGTATTGGTGCATCGCAGCACTAGCTCTTACTCTAAACCTCTAGCTATCCGTATTAGTTTTTTGTAGTCAATTTTTAAATTGCTATTAACAGAATATTGTTTTCAACCCCTTACTTTTGTGCAAATTTGTACCTTTGAAGCAAGAAGCGAAAAATTAGTTTGTTCTTTAATGAATCTTTCTCAGGCATCTCGCATAGTTCCCATCTTTTTCTTACTACTGCTCCTCATAGGGCTTTGGATAGTACCTGACTATGGCGTTTCTTGGGACGAAGATATTCAGCGTAAGCATGGGCGAGTGGCTTGGGACTATGTGAGCGAACAACTAGATTTGGATTGGGAAAAACTAGAACCTGACATCACTTTTCGTGAATACCAATACAATTTTCACGGGACACTCTTCCAAATGACTTGTTTTTGGATACAAAAGCAATTGGGACTAGAAGACTATCGGGAAATCACGATGGTGCGACATTACGCCCTGTTTTTGCTCTTTTTTATCAGTAGCATTTTCTTTTATAAAACCTTGAAATTTCGTTTCCAAAACTGGCAACTCGCGCTCCTAGGAACTGCAATGCTTATACTCAGTCCACGTATTTTTGGCAATGCGTTTTTCAATACCAAAGACCTTGTCCTCTTGCCTTTCTACCTGATTTCGAGCTATACTTTGCTGCGCTTTCTACAAGCCAAAGACGTCAAATGGGCAATCTGGCATGGTCTTGCTTGCGCCTTAGCCATCAATGCTCGACTGATGGGCGTGGTTGTCCCGTTTTTGACTTTAGTATTTTTTATCATTGATCTGTTGCACCACAAAAAAGATTTTCGAGCCATACATCTGCTGGTGCTTGCCATATTTTTATTGGTCGTCAGCAGTGTGAGCATAGCACTTTGGCCCTACCTTTGGGAAGACCCTATCAATAATTTTATTGCTGCTTTTGAGTTACTTTCTAAGTACAACTGGGGTGGCAATATGCTCTATTTCAATACTTGGATCAATGCACAAGCAGTACCTTGGCACTACAGTTTGGCTTGGATTCATCTTTCCACACCATTCGTTTATCTGATCTTTTTTTGGATCGGAGGTTACCAAATTTTGAAGTTGCCTTTCAGTCGTATGTTTAGGCGTCCTTTCGCTTTTTACGACCATCCA